>CAZEQG010000095.1:0-8840 GCA_964514295.1 uncultured Alphaproteobacteria bacterium | reverse complement strand
CGGCCCGGCAGGCGGTGCAGGGCGCCATGGGCAAAGGCGGCGCGGCTGCCCGGCAGGCGCCAGGACCTGAGCACCGCATCATGGGCGATGCGGCCCAGCGCGATCACCGCCCGCAGCCGGGGCATGGCCGCCAGTTCGCTTTCCAGGAAGGGCCGGCAGCTTGCCGCCTCGGCCGGGGTTGGCCGGTTCTCCGGCGGCACGCAGCGCACGGCGTTCACGATGCGCGCCCCGGTCAGCCGCAGCCCGTCGGCCGGATCGGCGCCATAGCGCCCTTCGGCGAGGCCGAAGCCCAGCAGCGTGGCGTAGAGCAGGTCGCCGGCATAGTCGCCGGTGAAGGGCCGGCCGGTGCGGTTGGCCCCCTTCAGCCCCGGGGCCAGCCCGATGATCGCCAGCGCTGCGTCAAGGCTGCCGAAGCCGGGCACCGGCGCGTTCCAGAAGCCGGGATGGGCCGCCCGGTTGGCGGCGCGGAAGGCGGCGAGGCGCGGGCACAGCGGGCAGTCGCGCCCGGGTTCGGCCGCCGCCAGGCTCACGGCTTGGCGAGGAAGGAGGGAACGTTCTGCTCGAAGCTGTCGCGCGGCCGGTCGTCGCGCGCGAAGCTGTCGCGCGGGGTGGCGTGGCGCCGGGCGATCTCGCCCTCCAGCTCCTGCAGCTCGACGAAGACATCGGCCTGCCGGCGCAGATCGTCGGAGGCCATCGGCGGCGTGGTGCGCAGCGTCGACACCACGGAAACCCTCAGCCCCTTGCGCTGCAGCGCGTCCACCAGCCGGCGGTAGTCGCCGTCGCCGCTGAACAGCACCACATGGTCCAGCCGCTCGGCCATCTCCATGGCGTCGACGGCCAGCTCGATGCCCATGTCGCCCTTGATCTTGCGGCGGCCTTGGGCGTCGGTGAATTCCTTCACCGGCTTGGTCACCACGGTGAAGCCGTTATAGTCCAGCCAATCGACCAGCGGCCGAATCGGCGAATACTCCTGCTCCTCCATCAATGCCGTGTAGTAGTAGGCGCGGACCAGACGGCCCTTCTGGGAGAAATAATTCAACAAACGCTTGTAGTCAATGTCGAAGCCTAATGCCCTTGCGGCATTGTAGAGATTTGCACCCTCTATGAACAGGGCAAGGCGTTCATCTTGATACGCCATGATCACGTTTCCTTTGCGAAATGACGAAACGGCGGCCAATGACGCGAGATTTAGGCTGCCGGGCCTGCCCTGGCAAGGGGAGAACGGCGCGGCCCATGCCGCGAGCGCTCCGCGCCGGCCTTGCCCCGGCGGGCCGCACTTCGTATATAGGGAGTTCGCCCTCGTCGCCCGTTGCCTGCGGAGATCACGCTTCATGGCGCGCGTTACCGTCGAAGACTGCATTGTGAAGGTTCCCAACCGTTTCGAGCTGGTGCTGATGGCGGCACAGCGCGCGCGCGACATCGCCTCGGGCGGGCAGATCACGGTCGACCGCGACAACGACAAGAACCCGGTGGTGGCGCTGCGCGAGATCGCGGAGGAGACCATCGCCCTCGGCACGCTGAGCGATTCCCTGGTCAAGGGCCTGCAGAAGCATGTCGAGATCGACGAGCCCGAGGAGGACGCCATGTCGGTGTTCGGGCTCGACCAGGAGATTGCGCAGGATCTGGGCCAACGGGTCGACGACAGCGCCGATGCCGAGGGGATCGAGGTGGAGGAGGGCGAGCTTGCCGATCCTTCCGACGAAGATCTCAGCATGGCCGCGAGCGATCCGGACGATCTGCGCTAAGCCGGTCCGGGAGGGTGCGATTCGCCCGGCCCGGCCTGAGCACAAGCATCCGCTGACCCTCTGCGGCCTCGGCGCGCGCCGGGCCGGGAGGTTGCCATGATGCGGCAGTGGGAGCTGGTGGAGCGCGTTCGCGCCTACGATCCCGATGCCGATGAGGCGGCGCTGAACCGGGCCTATGTCTATGCCGTGAAGAAGCACGGCTCGCAGACCCGCGAATCGGGCGACCCCTATTTCGCCCACCCGATCCAGGTTGCCGGCATCCTCACCGAGCTGAAGCTCGACACCAGCACCATCATCACCGCCCTGCTGCACGACACGGTCGAGGACACCGACGCCACGGTCGAGGAAATCCAGCGGCTGTTCGGCAAGGATGTCGGCCGGCTGGTCGATGGCGTGACCAAGCTGTCGCGCATCGAGCTGCAGTCCGACAAGACCAAGCAGGCGGAGAATTTCCGCAAGCTGGTCCTGGCAATGTCGGACGATATCCGGGTGCTGCTGGTGAAGCTGGCGGACCGGCTGCACAACATGCAGACCCTGCATTTCATCAAGAGCGAGGAAAAGCGCCGGCGGATCGCCCTGGAGACCATGGAGATCTACGGCCCGCTGGCCGAGCGCATCGGCATCCAGACCTGGCGCGACCAGCTCGACGACCTCGCCTTCGCCGAGCTTTATCCCGATGCGCGGGCATCGATCATCGCCCGGCTCGACTATCTGCGGCAGCAGAGCCCGCGGCTGACCGACGAGGTGGCGGCCGAACTGAAGCGCGTGGTGGCCGAGGCCGGCGTGGAGGCGACCGTGAGCGGGCGCGAGAAGACGCCGTTTTCGATCTATCGCAAGATGCAGCGCAAGAGCGTGACCTTCGAGGCGCTGTCCGACATCATGGCCTTCCGCGTGATCGTGCCCAGCATGCCGCAATGCTATCAGGCGCTGGGCGCCATCCACGCCCACTATCCGATGGTCCCGGGGCGCTTCAAGGACTACATCTCGACGCCCAAGCCCAACCAGTACCGCTCGATCCACACCACCGTGATCGTGCCCGGCTTTCCGCGCATCGAGGTGCAGATCCGCACGCCGGAGATGCACGAAGTGGCCGAATACGGCGTCGCCGCGCACTGGAGCTACAAGCAGGGCAGCGGGCGGGCCACCGAGGGGCGCACCTTCCGCTGGCTGCGCGACGTGCTGGACATCCTGGAGACGGCGCAGGACCCGGACGAGTTCCTCGAGCACACCAAGCTCGAACTGTTCCACGATCAGGTATTCTGCTTCACGCCAAAGGGCCGGCTGATCGCGCTGCCGCGCGGGGCGACGCCGATCGACTTTGCCTATGCCGTTCACTCCCAGGTCGGCGACACCACGGTCGGCGCCAAGGTGAACGGCCGCATCACGCAGTTGCGAACCGCGCTCGCCAATGGCGACCAGGTCGAGATCATCACCGCGAAGAACCAGACCCCCTCCCCGGAATGGGAGGACATCGCCGTCACCGGCAAGGCGCGCGCGCGCATCCGCCGCTTCATCCGGCTGCAGAAGCGCGGCGAGTTCATCGAGCTGGGCCGGGCCGTGCTGCAGAAGGCCTTCCGCCAGGAGGGCTACACCTTCGCCGAGAAGGCGGTGGAAGGGGTGCTGCGCAACTTCAAGCTGGACAGCGCCGACGACCTGTTCGCGGCGGTGGGCGAGGGGCTGCTCAGCGAGCGCGACGTCATCCACGCGATCTTCCCCGAGCTGAAGAACCGGCCGAAGGACGAGCGCGAGGAGAAGGTGGTGCCGCTTGCCCGCGCCCGCGGGCGCCGGCCGGGCAGCGCCCATGCGGTGCCGATCCGCGGCCTCATCCCCGGCATGGCGATGCATTTCGCCAAGTGCTGCCACCCCCTGCCGGGCGATCGCATCGTCGGCATCGTCACCACCGGCAAGGGGGTGACGATCCACACCATCGACTGCGACACGCTGGAGACCTTTGCCGACACGCCCGAGCGCTGGCTGGACGTGTCCTGGGGCGACGACGAAGCGGCAAGCCGGCATGTCGGCCGGCTCGACGTGGTGATCGCCAATGAGCCCGGCAGCCTCGGCAGCCTGACCACGGTGATCGGCAAGAACCGTGGCAACATCTCGAACCTGAAGATCACCAACCGCTCGCCCGACTTCTTCGAGATGCTGATCGATGTCGAGGTCGAGGACCTGAAGCACCTCACCAACATCATCGCCGCGCTGCGCGCGACGCCGGTGATCAACTCGGTCGACCGGGCGCGGAACTGACGGGCGGGCCGGCCGGTCAGTACAGCCGGTTGCGGTAGGCGTCCTGCAGCCGGTCCTCCGTCGCCTCGGCATCGATGCCGGCGATCTGGTCGGCCAGCACCTGCCCGAAGCGGGGAAACTCGGGGCGCGGCCGGTCGGCCCACAGGCCGGATCGGATCAGCGCCTTGCCGCAGTGGAAGAAGCACTCCTCCACCGTCAGCCGGATCGCCGCGCGCGGCGGCTTGCCGTCATGGGCGAGCAGGGCCAGCGCCTCGGCCTCCAGCGTGATCTGCGCCTGCCCGTTCACCCGCAGCGTCTCGATCACCCCCGGCACGAAGAACAGCAGGCCGAGGCGCGGGTTCTCCGCCAGGTTCAGCAGCGTGTCGACCCGGTTGTTGCCCGGCCGGTCGGGGATCAGCAGGGTATGCTCGTCGGCCACCGCCACGAAGCCTGGCCCGTCGCCGCGCGGCGTCGCATCGCAGTTGCCGGCGCCATCGGCCGAGGCGATCACCATGAAGGGCGACAGCGCGATGAAGGCGCGGGCATGCCGGTCCAGCCGGTCGAGCTGCTTGCGCACCGCGCCGCTGCTCGGTTCCCCGTAATGGCTGCGGATCGCCTCGCGGCTGGTCAGGCTGGACATGCGGCCTCCGGATCGGACGGTCCGGCCGCGCACTGCGGCCGTTCTGCCCACAGGACTAGCAGAGTGCGGCGGGAATTGCGAGCCGCTCGCAGATGCCTTCCGCCGCGCTAGGGCCGGTAGGTGCCGAAGCTCCACAGATGGCCTTCGGGATCGCGCAACACGAAATCGCGCGAGCCGTGGTCGCTGTCGCGTGGCGCCATCACCACCTCGGCGCCGGCAGCCTTGGCACGGGCGAACAGCGCGTCCGGCTCATCGCAGACCACATAAATGCACACGCCTGCCTTCGCGTCGCCCCTGGGGCTGCGCAGCGGAAACCCGTCCTCGCGGTCGGAGCCCAGCATCACCAGCCCGTCACCGAGGCGCAACTCGGCATGGGCGATGCCGCCCTCCGGCCCCGGCACCACGAGATGCGGCCGGAAGCCGAAGGCCCGCTCCAGCCAGGCGATGGCGGCCGCCGCATCGTGGTAGCGGATCGCCGGGAAGATGGTCTGGGTGATCGTCATTATGGGAACATAAAATGAACATCAGCGTGAGGCAAGGGTCCATTTCAGCAGCGCATAGCCAGCCCCGGCAGAGATCATCGAGCCGACGAACACGCCGAGCCGCAGCGGCGCCGCCATGGCGGGGTCGGTGAAGGCAAGCCCGCCGATGAACAGGCTCATGGTGAAGCCGATGCCGCACAGGATGGCGACGGCATAGATCTGCAGCCAGCCGGCCCCCGTCGGCATCGGCGCGATGCCGGCCCGGATCGCCCCGTAGACCGGCAGGAACACGCCGATCTGCTTGCCGACGAACAGGCCGAGCACGATGCCGAGGGTGACCGGCTCGGCCAGCGCCTCGCGGCCCAGCCCGGCGAAGCTGACGCCGGCATTGGCAAAGCCGAACACCGGCACGATCAGGAAGGCGACCCAGGGATGCAGCGCATGCTCCAGATTGGCCAGCACCGGTTCGCCCCGGCCGTCCTTCAGCGGCACGGCCAGCGCCGTCGCCACCCCGGCCAGCGTGGCATGCACGCCCGATTTCAGCACGCACACCCACAGCAGCGTGCCGACCAGGGCATAGGCGGCGACCCGGCCGACGCCGAAGCGGTTCATCGCCGCCAGCGCCGCCAGCAGCAGCCCGGCCAGCGCCAGCGCCCCGGCCGACAGGTCGGCTGTGTAGAACACGGCGATGATGATGATGGCGCCGAGATCGTCGAAGATGGCGATCGCGGTCAGCAGCACCTTGAGGGCGACCGGCACCCGGTTGCCCAGCAGCGACAGCACGCACAGCGCAAAGGCGATGTCGGTGGCGGCCGGGATGGCCCAGCCGCGCAGCGCCTCGGCATCCTGCCAGTTGATCGCGGCATAGATCGCCGCCGGCACCACCATGCCGCCGAACGCCCCGATCGCCGGCAGGGCGGCCGTGGCCGGGCTCGACAGCTCGCCGGCGGCAAGCTCGCGCTTCACCTCCAGGCCGACCAGGAAGAAGAACACCGCCATCAGCCCGTCGTTGATCCATAGCAGCAGTGGCTTGGACAGGCCGAAATCGCCCAGGGACACGGTGAAGGGCAGGGCGAGCGCGCTGCGGTAGAAGGGCTCAAGCCCGGTATTGGCCACCAGCAGGGCCAGGGCGGAGGCGGCGATCAGGCACAGCCCGGCGGCGCTTTCCTTGCGCAGGAATTCCTGCAGTGTCGCAATCGGCATTGGCGCAATATGGCTATCTGGCCATCGTCGCGCGATGGGGGGAATTACCCATGCGCCGGGCGCATCGCTAGACGTCCAGTTCCCCCGCGAAGCGGGCGTTCTGCTGGATGAAGGCCAGGCGCAGCTCGGGCTTGCGCCCCATCAGGCTGTCGACCAGGCGGCTGGTGCCGCGCCCACCTTCCTCGTCGGCGATCTCCACCCGCAGCAGCGTGCGGGTCTCAGGGCTCATGGTGGTCTCGCGAAGCTGCTGCGGGGGCATTTCGCCCAGCCCCTTGAACCGGCTGATCTCCACCTTGCCGCGGCCGGCGAAACTCGTGCGCAGCAGCTCCTCCTTGTGGGCGTCGTCGCGGGCATAGGCGCTGCGTCCGCCCTGGGTCAGGCGGTAGAGGGGGGGCTGGGCGAGAAACAGGTGGCCGCCATCGATCAGGCCGCGCATCTCGCGATAGAAGAAGGTCATCAGCAGCGAGGCGATATGGGCGCCATCGACATCGGCATCGGTCATGATGATGACGCGCTCGTAGCGGAGCTGCGCCTCGTCATAGCGGTCGCCGGTGCCGCAGCCCAGCGCCAGCACCAGGTCGGCCAGTTCCTGGTTGGCCTTCAGCTTGTCGGCGGAGGCGTTGGCGACGTTGAGGATCTTGCCGCGCAGCGGCAGCACCGCCTGGCTCTCGCGGTTGCGGGCCTGCTTGGCCGAGCCGCCGGCCGAATCACCCTCGACCAGGAAGATCTCCGCCCCGGCCGCGCTGTGCCGGGTGCAGTCGGCGAGCTTGCCCGGCAGGCGCAGGCGGCGGGTGGCGGACTTCCGCGCCGTGTCCTTCTGCTGGCGCCGGCGCAGCCGCTCCTCGGCCCGCTCGATCAGATGTTCCAGCAGCACGGCCGCGCGCTGCGGGGCGGCGCTCAGCCAATGGTCGAAGCGGTCCTTCACGGCCTGCTCGACCAGGCGCTGGGCCGCCGGCGTCACCAGCTTTTCCTTGGTCTGGCCCTGGAACTGGGGGTCGCGGATGAACACCGACAGCATGGCGGCGGCGCCGCCGGCCACATCCTCGGGGGCGACCTGCGCCGCCCGGCGGTTGCCGGCCATCTCGCCATAGGCCTTGAGGCCGCGCGCCAGGGCCAGGCGCAGCCCGGCCTCGTGGCTGCCGCCTTCGGGCGTGTGGACGGTGTTGCAGTAGCTGGTCACGAAGCCGTCCTCGCCATCGGCCGGCCAGGATACCGCGAACTCGACCCGCCCCTCCGGCCCGTCGACCGTGGCCGCGAAGGGCTCGGCCACCACTGTCGGGCGGCCTTCAAGGGCGCTCGCCAGATAGTCGGCGAGCCCGCCGGGGAAGCGGAAGGTCTCCTCCGCCGGCGGGCCGCCCTCGGCCAGCAGCGCCGGATCGCAGGACCAGCGGATCTCCACGCCGCCGAACAGATAGGCCTTGGAGCGGGCCATACGGTAGACCGTGGCCGGGCGGAAGCCGCAGCGCGGACCGAATATCTCGGGATCGGGCCGGCAGCGCACGGTGGTGCCGCGCCGGTTCGGCGCCGCCCCGGCATCGGCCAGCGGCCCCAGCGGCTGGCCCTTGGCGAAGGCCTGGCGCCACAGCCGGCGGTCGCGCGCCACCTCCACCACCAGCTCGGCCGACAGCGCGTTCACCACCGAGGCGCCGACGCCATGCAGCCCGCCGGCGGTCTTGTAGGCGCCTTCCTTGAACTTGCCGCCGGAGTGCAGCACGGTGAAGATCACCTCCAGCGCCGATTTCCCGGGATGCTTGGGATGGGGATCGACCGGGATGCCGCGGCCGTTGTCGCGCACCGTCAGCGTGCCGTCGGCGCCGAGATCCACCTCGATCCGGCTGGCATGGCCTGCCACCGCCTCGTCCATGGCGTTGTCGAGCAACTCGGCCACCAGATGGTGCAGGGCGCGCTCGTCGGTGCCGCCGATATACATGCCGGGGCGGCGGCGCACGGGCTCCAGCCCCTCCAGCACCTCGATGTGCTCGGCGGTATAGTCGTCGCGCCGGGCGGCGGCGCTCTGGAACAGGTCGGCCATGTCGGGCAGTATAGCGGGGAGCCGCGAACTGGCAACAGATCGTGGGTCAACGACCCCATGTCCACAGGATGTTGAGACGATGGACAGCGTTCGCAAGCCGCGCGGAAGCCTTGAGATCCGCACTCTGGCGATGCCGAAGGACACCAACCCGAATGGCGACATCTTCGGCGGCTGGGTATTGAGCCAGATGGACATCGCCGGCGGCACGGCGGCCTTCGCCAGGGCCGGCGGTCGGGTGGCCACGGTGGCCGTGGATTCGATGACCTTCCATCGCCCGGTCAGCGTCGGCGACGTGCTGAACTGCTATGCCGAGGTGATCCGCGTCGGCCGCAGCTCGCTCGCCGTGCGCATCGAGGCCTGGTCGGAGCGGCGGCACACCGGCGAGATGCTGCTGGTGACCGAGGGCACCTTCACCTTCGTGGCGATCGGCGAGGACCGCCGGCCGCGCCCGGTCGACCCGCCGGCCACCGCGACGGTCTAGCCCAGCAGCAGCCGCCCGCCGGCCAGCC
>CAZEQG010000094.1:0-8848 GCA_964514295.1 uncultured Alphaproteobacteria bacterium | reverse complement strand
CCGATCCTGGCCGCGGCCGCCCCGGGCACCATGCCCGGAATGTCCTGCAGCCGCTCGCCAACCCCCCGCCCCCGCCCCGGCAGCGCCCGCATCAGGCCGCGCGTGTAGGGGTGGCGCGGGGCGGCAAACAGCGCCGCCGTCGTCGCCGTCTCGACGACGCGGCCGGCATACATCACCACCACGCGCTCCGCCGTCTCGGCCACCACGCCGAGATCGTGGGTGATCAGCAGGAGGGCGGTGCCGAGATCGTCCTGCAGGTCTTTCAGCAGGTTCAGGATCTGCGCCTGCACGGTGACGTCGAGCGCGGTGGTGGGCTCGTCTGCGATCAGCAGCCGCGGCCGGCAGGCCAGCGCCACCGCGATCACCACGCGCTGGCGCATGCCGCCGGAAAGCTGGTGCGGGTAGGCCCGCGCCCGCTCCTCGGGATCGGGCATGCGCACCAGGGCCAGCATCTCGACCGCCCGGCGGTGGGCGGCCGCGGCCGACAGCCCCTCGTGCAGGGTCAGCACCTCGGCAATCTGCCGGCCGACGGTCAGCACCGGGTTGAGGCTGGTCATCGGTTCCTGGAAGACGATCGACATCGCCTTGCCGCGCAGGCGGCGATAGAGCCCCTCGCGCAGGCCCACCAGCTCCTGGCCGTCCAGGCGGATCGAGCCGGCGGCGATGCGGGCGCCAGGGCGCGGCAGCAGCCCCATCACCGACTGCGCCAGCACGCTCTTGCCGCAGCCCGATTCGCCGACCACCGCCACCGTCTCGCCGGCGGCGACGGCAAGGTCGACGCCGTCGACCGCCGGAAAGGCGCCATGGGCGGTGCGGAACTCGGTCCTGAGCCCGGCGATCTCCAGCAGCGGCGCGCTCACAGCCGCCTCGCCATGCGCGGGTCGAGCAGGTCGCGCAGGCCGTCGCCCAAGAGGTTCAGCGCCAGCACAGTGGCCGCCACGAAGCAGCCCGGCAGCAGCAGGATCCAGGCGGCGATGGCCACATAGTTGCGCCCCTCGGCCATGATGTTGCCCCAGCTCGGATACTCCGGCGGGATGCCGGCGCCCAGGAAGGACAGCGCGGATTCGATCAGGATGGCGATGCCGCAGATGTAGGTCGCCTGCACCACCACAGGGGCCAGCGCGTTGGGCAGGATGTGGCGGGTGAGGATGCGGTGCGGGCGGGTGCCGACGGCGCGCGCCGCCTCGACGAAGGTCTGCTCCTTCAGCGACAGCGTGACCGAGCGCACCAGGCGGGTGACGATCGGGATCTCCGTCACGGTGATCGCCAGGATCACCGTCACCATGCCGCCGCCGACGATGGCCGAGATGGAGATGGCCAGCAGGATGCCGGGGATCGCCATGAAGCCGTCCATCACCCGCATCAGCACATTGTCGACCGGCCGGCTGTAGCCGGCGAGCAGCCCCAGCACCAGGCCGATCACCGTCGACAGGCCGGCCACCGCGAAGCCCACCGTCAGCGACACCCGGCCGCCATAAAGGATGCGGGTCAGCACGTCGCGGCCCAGCTGGTCGGTGCCGAAAGGATGCTCCGGCCCGGGCGGGCGCAGCCGGCGCAGGGCATTCAGCGCGATCGGGTCCTCGGCCGTCAGCAGCGGCGCCAGCGCCGCCGACAGGACCAGCAGCGCCAGGATGGCAAGGCCGCCGGCGATCACCGGCCGGCGCAGGGTGGCGGCAAGGGTCATCCTTCGTACCGGATGCGCGGGTCGAGCACGGTGTAGAGCAGGTCGACGATCAGGTTGATCACCACATAGACGCCGGAGAAGACCAGCAGCACGCCCTGGATCACCGGCACGTCCTTGCGCTGGATCGAATCGACGGTGAGCCGGCCGACGCCCGGAATGGCGAACACGCTTTCCGTCACCACCACGCCGCCGATCAGGTAGGCGACGCCGATGCCGATCACGGTGACGATCGGCACCGCCGCATTGGGCAGCGCGTGGCGCACCAGCACCGCCGGCATCGACAGCCCCTTGGCCCGGGCCATGCGGATGTAGTCCTGGTGCAGCACCTCGACCAGGCTGGCGCGGGTGACGCGCGCGATCAGCGCGGCATAGGCGACGCCGAGGGTCAGGCTTGGCAGCGCGATATGGCGCAGGAACGCCACCATGCCGTCGGAAGGGCTGCGGAAGCCCTGCACCGGCAGCCAGCCCAGCTTCAGCGACACGCCCGCGATCAGCAGATAGCCGATCCAGAAGGCCGGCACCGAAATGCCCAGCACCGCCACCAGCATGATGCCGCGGTCGATCGCCGTGCCGGCCTGCCAGGCCGCAATCGTGCCCAGCGGCACCGCGATCAGCACAGCGATGGTGATGGTGCACAGCGCCAGCAGTGCCGTCGGCTCCAGGCGCTGGAGGATGAGGTCGGCAACCGGCTTGTCGGTGAAGATCGACATGCCGAGGTCGCCCCGCGCGATGGTGGCGAGCCACAGGCCGAAGCGCAGCACGAAGGGCTGGTCGAGCCCCAGGCTGCGGCGGATCTCCTCGACATGGGCGGGGCTCGCATAGTCGCCGGCGATCACCGCGGCAGGGTCGGTCGGGCTCAGATGCACCAGGGCGAACACCACGAAGGCAACGATCGCCATGACGGGAATGGTGGCGATCAGCCGCCGCGCGACATAGTCATACAAGGCGCTGGTCCTGGTCGGTGGGAGTTACCGGCATCCCCCCGGGGAACGGCCCCGGGGGGTGCCGCGCGGCTGCATCCGGCGGTGTGCCGGGGCGCCCGCCCCGAAACACACCGCCGGCCAGGGCCCTTCAGCCCTTCCTCACGTTCCAGTAGACGCCGATCGGGGTCTCCGGGATCAGGTCCTTCACCGACTTGCGGGTGGCCGAGGTGTTGAAGAACTGGCCATAGGGGACATAGGGCACGACCTTGTAGGCGTGGACCTGCATCTGCTCGGCCAGCGCCTTGCGCCTGGCCGGATCGGCCTCGCGCCGCCACTGCACCTTCAGATCCTCGATCACCGGGTCGCAGGGCCAGCCGAACCACGCCTTGTCGCAGGAGGTGGCAAGGGTGACGTTGGTCAGCGGGCTCGACGCCTCCAGCCCGCCGGTGTAGGTCGGCATGAGGTTCCAGCCGCCGGCGCTGGTGGGGCCCTTGTTGGTGCGCCGGCTGGTCAGCGTCGACCAGTCCATCGACTGCACCTCGACGCGGGCGCCGGCCTTGCGGAGCTGCTGGGCCATGTAGAGCGAGACGGCATGCAGGTCGGCGAAGTCGGTGGGGTCGAGCACGATGATCGGCCGCCCGTCATAGCCGCCTTCCTTGAGCAGGGCCTTGGCCTTCTCGATGTCGGCCTTGACCACGCCGACGGTGCCGGCGGTCGAGCTGTAGGGCCCGCCGCAGGTCAGGAAGGCCGGGCAGACCTGCCACAGGGCGGGCGAGCCGACGGCAGCGGTCAGCGCCTCGTTCTGGTCCATCAGGTAGAACAGGGCCTGGCGCGCCTTCTCGTTGTCGAAGGGCGGCTGCAGGTGGTTCGGGCGGACCACGCCGTGGAAGTAGGTGCCGCGCGTCACCTCGATGTCGGGGTTGCTGCGCAGCGCATTGGCGAGATCGGGCGGCGGCAGCTCCCAATGGTCCACCTCGCCGGCGATCAGGGCCGCCATGGCGGTGCTGGCATCGGGGATGTAGAGCTTCTCGACCCGGTCGAAATGGACCACCTTGCCGCCGGCGTAGAAATCGGACGGCTCGGCGCGCGGCACATATTTGTCGAACTTGCGGTAGACCACCTTGTCGCCCGGCTTCCACGCCTTCAGGTCGAAGGTGAAGGGGCCGGAGCCGGTGGCATCGGTGATCTGGGTGCCGGGATCGGTCATCGCCACCCGCTCGGGCATGATGAAGGGCGGGTTGCCGCGGATGCCGGCCAGCGCATCCAGCACCAGGCCGAAGGGCTCCGACAGGGTGATCCGGAGGGTCTTGGCGTCCACCGCCTCCCAGTCCTTGGTGACCGAGGCCATGGTCTGGCCGAGCGCGTCGCGCTTGCTCCAGCGCTTCAGCGACTGCACCACGTCCTTGGCGGTGACCGGCGCGCCATCGTGGAAGACCAGCCCGTCGCGCAGGGTGATGGTATAGACCAGCCCATCCGGCGACACGGTGTGGCTGGCGGCCATCTGCGGCCGCGGCACGCGGTTGCTGTCGAACTCGTAGAGCTTGTCATAGATCATGTAGCCATGCGCCAGCGTGATGCCGGCGGTGGTCCAGATCGGATCGATGTTCTTCAGGTCCGCCGAGGTGATCACCCGCAGCACTTTTTCCTGGGCGAGCGCCGGCACTGCCGCCAGGCCGATCGCCAGGGCGGCTGCTGAAACGGCGCGAACTAGGGTCGATGCGCTCATCGTCTGCCTCTCCTGTGGATTGCCGCCGCCGGTTGGGGCACCACGGCCTCCCCGGGGGCCGCGCAGCAAGCGGTCGTTTGCTGGTGCGAAAAGGTAATGGAGGGCTCAGCCTCCTGCCCAATCCCGATTCGGCATGGATTATGACCTTCATTGACTATAATCGGCGGGATTGGCTTCAGCGGCGGCCAGCCGCGACGGCGCCATGGCGGAACTGCGCGCCGCGGTTTCCCTGGAATCGCAGGCGCCGCTCGGCGATGATCGCCGGGCACCGGGGGGCGGGACGCAGCGGGGGCGGCAGGCAGATGGCGGTTTCCTACGTGGTGCCGGTCTACAACAAGGCCGCGTTCCTGCCGCAGGTGCTGCAAGCGCTCGCGGCGGAGCGCGATGAGACCGGCGGCGAGATCATCCTGGTCGATGACGGTTCGACGGACGCCTCGCCCCGGCTGCTCAGCGACTTCGCCGCCGCCGGCACCAACGCGCGCCTGTTCACCCAGCCCAATGCCGGCGTGGCGGCCGCGACCAACCGCGGCTTCGCGCTGGCGCAGTGCGAGTATGTGCGCCTGGTCGATGCCGACGACACGGTGGTGGCCGGCAGCACGCGGCGGTTGAGGCGGGCGATGGCCGAGGAAGGCGTCGAGTTCGCCTTCGGCCACCACCATCAGTATGCCGGCAGCCTCGACGCCGGTCTGGCCGATCGGCTGGCCGCCGAGCTGGCCGGCGCCCGCGCCCGGCGCCTCACGGACCCGCTGATGCGCTTCCTGGTTGCCGACCACTTCATCCCCAGTGTCACCCTGGGCCGCCGCGCGGCGATGGCGGCGTGCTTTCCGCTGCCCCTCGGCTACCGCACCAGCCAGGACTTCATCCTCGGCATCCGTCTTGCCGCGACCACCAGCCTTGCCCGCCTGGAGGCCGCCTGCTGCCACTTCCCGCTCGCCGTGCCCGGCCGCCTGTCGGCCAGCCGGGCGCAGATGTTCTGGGATGCCGCCCGGATGATCGCCGACGAATGGGAAGGGCCGAACGCAGCCCTGTGGTCGCCGCGGCACCGCCGGGTGGCGGCGCGGCGGATCGCCGGCCGCGCCATCCTCTACGCCCGCCGGCATCTCCGCGTGACGCCGGGCCATGCCGCCTGGCTGCGGCTGCGCAAGGCGATGACCCATCTGCCCCACCTCACCCCCACGGCCACGCTGCTGCGCCGCATCGCCGCCACCTATGACCAGGCGCTTGCCGACCGCGACCGCTATCCCTAGCCCGGGCGGCACTTACCCGCCCCAGACCTCGCGGTAGACCCGCATCCAGTTTCCGCCCAGGACCTTGCGAATGTCCTCCGCGCCAAAGCCGCGGGCGGCCAGGCCTTGGGTCAGCACCGGCAGGGTGCGCGGCGTCTCGATCCCGGCCGGATAGTAGTGCGGCGGCGGCGGATAGGTGCCCGGCCGCCATTTGCCGTTCGCCACCACCGCGTCATAGTAGGCGCGCGCCTGCTCGTCGCTCATCACCGGCCACTGGCCGTTGTAGTAGTCGACGCCAAGGCCGACATGGTCGATGCCGATCAGGTCGACGCTGTAGGCCAGATGGTCGATGAACTGGTCCAGCGTCGGGCGCGGGCTGTCGGCGACGAAGCCAGGGAAGCCGACCATGCCGACCAGGCCGCCACTGGCCGCCACCGCCTTCATCAGGTGGTCCGGCAGGTTGCGGCGGCTGTCCTTGATGGCGCGCGGATTGCCGTGGGAGATGACGACCGGCCGGCTCGACGCCTCGACCGCGTCCAGGCTGGTCTGCACGCCGGTGTGGGAGCAGTCGACGATGATGCGGGCGGCGTTCATCGCCTGGATCAGCCTCACGCCGAAATAGCTCAGCCCGGCATCGGTGCGCTCGTCGGCGCCGTCGCCGACCCGGTTCTTGATGTTGTAGCAGAGCTGGATGATGCCGACGCCAAGCGCCTTGTAGGCGTAGACCAGATCGGGATCATCCTCGATCGGGTCGGTACCCTGGAAGTGGAACAGCAGCCCCAGCCTGCCGGCGGCCTTCGCCGCCTCGATGCCGGCGGCGCTGTCCACCTGCACCAGGCGCGGATCGCCGGCGATGAACTTCTTCCAGCCGGCGATCGCGCGCAGGGCCACCGCCGCCGTTTCCATGCTGGCCACGGTGGGCGCGGCAACGGTGCAGCCCCCCTCGATGTACCAGTCGACATATTTCTTGTCGCGCAGCAGCGGACATACCGCGTCGATCACGATGGCCTCGCGGTGCAGGGCGAGAGGATCGAAGCCGCTCATCACGTTCCTCCAAACCGGTCAGGCGGAACGCTAGCGCCCGCCGGAAAGATCGGGAATGATCATTTTGGAACCGATTATAGTCTGTGGGAGCACGAATGAGTCTGGATCTG
Organism: uncultured Alphaproteobacteria bacterium; assembly: GCA_964514295.1. Taxonomy (GTDB): domain Bacteria; phylum Pseudomonadota; class Alphaproteobacteria; order CAZEQG01; family CAZEQG01; genus CAZEQG01. Next base: position 2,135 of record CAZEQG010000094.1, on the reverse strand, counting down.
CGGCAGCTCCGCGCCTTCCAGGCGGTCGCCGAGGAACTGAGCTTCGTGCGCGCGGCGCGCCGGCTGAACCTGGCGCAGCCGGCCCTCAGCCGCACCATCCAGGGGGTGGAGGAGGCGCTGGGCGTGCGGCTGTTCCTGCGCACCACGCGCACGGTGGCGCTGACCCGCGCCGGCGAGGTGCTGCTGGCCGAGACCCGCGCCACCCTGGCGCAGATGGAGCGCGCCGAGCGGCTGACGCGCGAGGTGGCGAGCGGGCTCAGCGGGCATATCGACCTCGGCTACATGGATTTCGCCATCCACGGGCCGATGATGCGGATCATGCGGCGCTTTGCCGGGCAGAATCCGGACGTGCGGCTGAACATGGTGCGCCGCCGCTCGGACGAGCAGTCTCAGGCGGTCGCCAACCGGCGGCTGGACGCCGGCTTCACCGTGCGCCACCGCTTCAGCCCTTCGGTCGAGGTGTTCGTGATGTCGCGCGAGCCGCTGGTGGCGGTCCTGCCGCATGGCCACCGGCTGGCCGACCGGCCGCGCCTGTCGATCGCCGATCTTGCCGACGAGCCCTTCATCGTCGGCGAGCGCTCGACCTGGCAGATCTTCCTGCCCGAGATCGAGTCCTTCTGCGCCCGGGCCGGCTATGCCCCGCGCATCCGGCTGGAAGCCAATGAGGGGCAGACGCTGTTCAGCTTCGTCGCCATGGGGCTCGGCGTCACCCTCTATCCCGAATGCGCCCGCCTGGCCCAGCCGCCGGGCTGCGCCATCCGCGAGTTCGACCAGGACCCGCCGCTGATCGAGACCTTCGCGATCCACCGCCGCGACGAGCAGGACCCGATGATCCGCCGCCTGACCGAGATGATCGCCGCCGAGGCCATCGGGCGCGCGGCCTGAGCGCTACTGGCGCAGGCGGTCGCGCACGCGCGGGTCGAGGGCGGCGTTCAGCAGGTCGGCCGCCAGCGTGCACAAGACGAAGATCATCGTCGTCACCAGCACCCCGCCCACCACCACCGGGGCGTTGCGGGTGACCACGGCATCATAGACCAGCCGGCCCACCCCCGGCCGCGAGAACACGATCTCGGCGAACACCGCCCCCGACAGCAGCCGGCCCAGCCCCACGCCCAGCACCGTCACCACCGGCAGCACCGCCAGCTTCAGGGCGTAGCGGTAGACGATGCGGCGTTCGGCAAGGCCGAAGGCGCGGGCGGTGCGGATGTGCTTTTCGCCCAGTACCTCCAGCATGCTGGCCCTGACCAGCCGGGCGAGATAGCCGACCCACCCCAGCCCGATGGCAAAGGCCGGCAGCACCAGGTGCCAGAGCTGATCCAGGATGTCGCCCGGCGCGCCGGCCCCGATCGCCGGGAACCAGGGCAGCGCCACGCAGAAGATCAGCAGCGCATAGAGCGCCACCACGAAGGACGGCACGGCGATCGCCCCGACCGAGACGATGCCGCTGATGCGGTCGGCGAGCGTGCCGCGGCGCACCGCCGAATAGCAGCCCAGCGGCACGCCCAGCGCGATCGCCCAGCCGAGCCCGGCAACCGCCAGGGCCGCGGTGTAGGGCACCTGCGACAGCACCGCCGCCGCCACCGCCTCGCCCGACATCGGGTCGCGCCCCAGATCGCCGCTGGCGGCACTGGCAAGAAAGCGCAGGATCTGCACGTGCAGCGGCTGGTCGAGCCCCATGCGCCGGTGCAGGTCCTCCACCATCTCCGGCGTCGCCCGCGGCCCCAGCAGCACCGAGGCCGGGTCGCCCGGCACCAGGTGCATCATCACGAACATCAGCACCAGCACGCTGAGCACGATCACCGCCGCCAGGCCCAGCCGCTGCACCGTGTAGTGGATCATGCCGCCACCAGCCCGGCCGCGCCGCGATGCACCCATCCAAGGGCGGGGCGATATCGGAGGGTGGAGGCAGCGTCGCCAAAGATCGCCATCCCCCCATTCGCCGCCGTCCGTGCGGCCGCCTCCCCCTTCGTCTGGCTCAGGGTGAGGCGGAATGGAAGGGTGGCAGCAGCTTCAGCCAGGAACACCGTTCCCCCAGTCGCCTCATGGTGAGCCCGTCGAACCATGAGGCGCCCCGCCGTCCGTGCGGCCGCCTCCCCCTTCGTCTGGCTCAGGGTGAGGCGGAATGGAAGGGTGGC
>CAZEQG010000093.1:0-8913 GCA_964514295.1 uncultured Alphaproteobacteria bacterium | reverse complement strand
GCCGCCCCCCGACAGCGTGCCGAGCAGCCCGTCGCCGTCGAGGCCGAGGCCGCTGATCGCCGCCTCCGCCTCGTGCGGGCGCGCGCCGGCCGGCAGCCCCTCGATCACATGGTCGCGCACCGACTGCTCGGCCGGCAGCAGCGGGTCCTGCGGCAGATAGGCGATGCGGGCGCCCGGCTGCACGAAGCGCTCGCCCCGGTCGGGTTCGATCCAGCCGGCCAGCGCCTTCAGCAGCGTCGTCTTGCCGCTGCCGTTGCGCCCGACCAGCGCGATGCGCTCGCCACGGGCCACGGCGATGTCGGCCTCCTCCACCAGCAGCCGTTCGGCCAGCCGGATGGTCGCGCCGCGCAGGGCGATCAGCGGCGGCTCGTCCTTCGGCTTCGGCGGGGGGTTGCGGGTGCCGCTCACGTCGCCTTGCGCTGGGCCTGGAGCTGGGCATAGGCGGCGTTGATCGCCGCCGTCTTCTCGTGCGCCAGCTTGATGAACTCGGCCGGCAGGCCCTTGGCGATCAGGGTGTCGGGATGGTTCTCGCGCATGAGCTGGCGATAGGCCTTGCGGATCTCCTCGTCATTGGCATCGAAGGCCACCCCCAGCACGTCGCAGGGCAGGCACAGCGAGTATTCGCGGGCGTGGGCGGCGCGGATGCGCTCGAAACCGCGGTCGTCGAAGCCGAAGATGCCGGCCACCTTGCGGATGTAGTCGAATTCCTGCTCGGAGATGGCGCCGTCGGCCTTGGCGATGTGGAACAGGCTGCCGATCAGCTTCTCCAGCACGGGCGAGGCGGGTTCGAACAGGCGCGCAATCTGCCGGGCATAGGATTCGTAGCCATCGGCCTGGCGCTTGGCCAGGTCGAAGACGCGGGCGACATTGGCGAGTTCCGCCTCCTCGACCGCGAACACCTCGCGGAATGCCGAGACCTCGGCGGCCGAGACCTTGCCGTCGGCCTTGGCCAGCTTGGCCCCCAGCACGATCACGCCGATGGTGAAGGCGATCGACTTAACCGCCTCCTCTGCCGGCGGCGGTGGCCGTTCGGCCGCCTCGTGGCGGATATGGTCGACGGCATGGCCCGCCAGCGCGCCCAGAAAGGCGCCCAGCGGCCCGCCGATGGCGAAGCCCGCCGCCCCGCCGATGATCTTGCCCCAGATCGTCATGGCGGGCGCAGGGATAGCCGATCACGGGGCGGAACTGAAGCCGCCTGCGACGCAATGGTCATGTTGCATTGCAGCATGACCGTCGCCATCTGTCACCTGGGGAGGGAGCGCCCGGCTTCCAGCCAGGATTGGATCATGCTGCGCTTCCACAGAAGGCTTCTGCCGGCCGACGCGCCGGCCTACCGCGACCACCTGCTGCGCCTGTTGCCGGATGATCGCCGCTGGCGCTTCGGCGGCGCCGTTGGCGATGCCTGGATCAGTGACCATGCGGCCAGGCTCGACTATTCCCGCGCCATCCTGATCGGCGGCTTTGCCGGCGGGCTGCTGGTCGGCAGTGCCCTGGTGATCGGCGGCGAGATGGCAGTGACGACGGAGGCCGGCCACCGCCGCCAGGGCCTGGGCAGCGCGCTGGTGCAGGCGGCGCTGACCCAGGCGCGCAACCGCGGCCTGGCCGAGGTTGCCATCTTCTACGACCCCGACAATCAGGCGATGGCGCGGCTCGCCGCCCGCTTCGCCCGGCAGCGCCGGCTGGACCAGGGCATGGTCGAGGCGAGGGTGCCGCTCGACTATCCCTCCCCCTGGTCCCTCGCCGCCGAGGCGGTGGACGAGGCCATCGGCGGGATCGCCGCCCGGCTGGCGGCGGCCTAGCCTCCCAGCACCCGGCCGGCGATGGCGTCGAGCTTGGCCAGCACGGCGGGGTCGCGCTTGTCCGGGGCGGTGATGAGGGCATGGTCGAGGGCGGTGTGGCAGCCGCGCGCGCAGTCGCCAAGGCGTGCCGCCAGGGCGGGAACCGCCTTTGCCACCAGGGCGCGGGCCTTTTCGGCATTGCCGACCAGCACCTTGATCACCTGGTCCACGGTCACGGCGTCGTGGCCCGGGTGCCAGCAGTCATAGTCGGTGACCATGGCGACGGTGGCGTAGCACATCTCGGCCTCGCGGGCGAGCTTGGCCTCCGGCATGTTGGTCATGCCGATGACGTCGCAGCCCCAGCTCCGATAGAGCTGGCTTTCGGCGAGGGTGGAGAACTGCGGCCCCTCCATCACCAGATAGGTGCCGCCCTTCTCCACCTGCAGGCCGAGCCCGATGCAGGCGTCGTAGAGCACCTCGCCCATCCGCCCGCAGACCGGGTGCGCCATCGACACATGGGCAACGCAACCCGGGCCGAAGAAGCTCTTCTCGCGGGCAAAGGTGCGGTCGATGAACTGGTCGACCACGACGAAATGGCCGGGCGCCAGCCCCTCGCGCAGGGAGCCCACGGCGCTGATCGAGATGATGTCGGTCACCCCGCTGCGCTTCAGGGCATCGATATTGGCGCGGTAGTTGATGCTGGTCGGCGACTGCGCGTGGCCGCGGCCATGTCGCGGCAGGAAGCGCACCGGCACGCCCTCCAGCTCGGCATGCAGGATGTGGTCGGAGGGCATGCCCCAGGGGGTGGCCACCTCCTTCCATTCGGTACGGGTCAGGCCGGGCAGGTCATAGATGCCGCTGCCGCCCATGATGCCGATCACCGGATCCGCCATTGTCACCCCCTGGAAACGAAGAAGGCCGCCTTGGAGGCGGCCTTCATAGACGCTCGCGGCCTGCGGCTCAATGCACGTCGGCCCACACCTTGCGCTTGCTGGCATAGGCAAGCCCGGTGAACACGATGAGGAAGATCAGCACGGCAAGGCCGATGCGCTTGCGCTGCTCCAGCTCCGGCTCGGCCGCCCAGGCCATGAAATAGGTCACGTCCCGGGCCATCTGGGCAACCGTGGCGGTGGTGCCGTCGGTATAGGTCACCGCCCCTTCGTTCAGCGGCGGGGCCATGGCGATCTGATGGCCGGGGAAATACTTGTTGTAGTTCATCCCCTCGCCCATGGTGACGCCGGCGGGCGGCTCGGCATAGCCGGTGAGCAGGCCGAACACGTAGTCGGCCCCCTGGGCGCGCGCCTTCACCATCACCGACAGGTCGGGCGGCAGGGCGCCGTTCATCGCCGCCCGCGCCGCCTGGTCATTGGGGAAGGGGCGCACGAACCGGTCCGACGGCCGGCCCGGGCGCTGGAACATCTCGCCGGCATCATTCGGCCCGTCGGTCACCTCGACGCTGGCGGCGATCGCCTTCACGTCGTCCTCGCTGAACCCCGCCCCCTGGAGGTGGCGGTAGCTCAGCAGGTGCATGGCGTGGCAGCTGGCGCAGACTTCCTTGTATACCTGGAAGCCGCGCTGCACCGCCGCCCGGTCGAAGGTGCCGAAGATGCCGTTGAACGACCAGGGCTGCGCCGGGGCGGCCGGGGCGTCGCCGGCGGCGGTGGCCGGCAGGGCGGAGCCGGCCGTCCACAGGGCGACGGCGGCGGCGAGCATCAGCTTACGCATCACGGCTTCTCCATCGGGGCGGCGGTGGCACCGGCAAAGCCCTGCCCCTTGAGGACGGGGTTGGCGATGCTGGCCGGCAGCGCCTTCGGCCGCTCAAAGATGCTGAGCAGCGGCAGGATGATCAGGAAGAAGGCGAAGTAGTACGCCGTGCAGATGCGCCCGATCACGATGTACCAGCCTTCCGGCGGCTTGGCGCCCACCCAGCCCAGCAGCAGGCAGCAGGCCACGAAGATCCAGAAGAACTGCTTGAACATCGGCCGGTAGGTGCCGCTGCGCACCGGCGAGCGGTCGAGCCAGGGCAGCACGAACAGCACCGCGATGGCGCCGAACATCAGCAGCACCCCGCCGAGCTTGGACGGCACCGCCCTGAGGATGGCGTAGAAGGGCAGGAAGTACCATTCCGGCACGATGTGCGGCGGGGTGACCAGCGGGTTGGCGGGGATGTAGTTGTCGGGATGGCCGAGATAGTTCGGCGCATAGAACACGAAGAGCGAGAAGAAGATCAGGAACACGCCCAGCCCGAACACGTCCTTGATCGTGTAGTAGGGATGGAAGGGGATGCTGTCCTGCGGCCCCTTGGTGTCGATGCCGAGCGGATTGTTGGAGCCGAAGCGGTGGAGGGCCACCAGATGCAGCACGACCACGCCGACGATCACGAAGGGCAGCAGGAAGTGCAGCGAGAAGAAGCGGTTCAGCGTGGGGTTCGCCACCGAGAAGCCGCCCCACAGCCAGGTCACGATATGCTCGCCGACCAGCGGAATGGCCGAGAACAGGTTGGTGATGACGGTCGCCCCCCAGAAGCTCATCTGGCCCCAGGGCAGGACATAGCCCATGAAGGCGGTGGCCATCATCAGCAGCAGGATCACCACGCCGATCATCCACAGCAGCTCGCGCGGCGCCTTGTAGGAGCCGTAATAGAGGCCGCGGAAGACATGGATGTAGACCACGATGAAGAACATCGAGGCCCCGTTCATGTGGATGTAGCGGATCAGCCAGCCGTAATTGACGTCGCGCATGATGCGCTCGACGCTGTCGAAGGCATGGTCCACATGGGCGGTGTAGTGCATCGACAGCACCAAGCCGGTGACGATCATCACCACCAGCATGATCCCGGCGAGCGAGCCGAAGTTCCAGAAATAGTTCAGGTTCCGCGGCGTCGGATACTCGTGCAGCTCGTGGTGCAGGAAGGTGAAGATCGGCAGGCGATGGTCGATCCAGCGCACCAGCCCGTTCTGCGTGTTCAGTCCGCTCATCAGGCGCGCTCCCTCAGCCGATCCGCACGGTGGTGTCGGTCAGGTAGGTGTAGGTCGGCACCTCCAGGTTCGCCGGCGCCGGGCCGACGCGGATGCGCCCTGAGGTGTCGTAGTGCGACCCGTGGCAGGGGCAGAACCAGCCGCCGAAGTCGCCGCGCGCCTCGGTGGCCTTCTGGCCCAGCGGGATGCAGCCGAGATGGGTGCACACCCCGACCAGGATCAGCCATTCCGGCTTCTGCGCGCGGGCCTCGTCGGGCTGCGGATCGCGCAGCTCGCTGGTCGGCACCGCCCGCGCCGCCTCGATCTCGGCGGCGGTGCGGTGGCGGATGAACACCGGCTTGCCGCGCCAGCTCACCGTGATCGCCTGCCCCACCTGGATCGGCGTGAGGTCGACCTCGGTGGTCGACAGCGCGAGCGTGTCGGCGGACGGGTTCAGCGAGTGGATGAAGGGCCAGGCGACCACGGCGGCCCCGACACCGCCGACCGCCCCGGTTGCAAGGTGAAGGAATTCCCGCCGGGTGCCGCCTGTCGCGGCAGCCTCCGACGTGGTCGTTGCGCCAGCCATGCCTAACCTTTCCTTATCCTTCCGCGGATATCTGCCATGCCAAGCTTAGGGAAGGCTGCACGCCGGCACTTGCGACATTCCGACGCGCCAACTCCCCCGGACCGGATGAACCGGACCGCCCGATGCTCCTATAGTCAACACCGCGCCGCTTGCCAACGGAGCGAATGATGCGTCTGGTGCTTTTTCAGCCCGACATACCCCAGAATACCGGCGCCATCCTGCGTCTGGCCGCCTGCATGGGGATCGCGGTCGACCTGGTGGAGCCGGCGGGCTTCCTTCTGTCCGATGCCCGGCTGCGGCGGGCTGGCATGGACTATGCCGAGCGGGCGGCGCTGACCCGCCACCCCTCCTGGAGCCGGTTTCTTGAGTCCCGCGAGGCCGGGCGGCTGGTGCTGCTGACGCGCAGCGGCGACACCCCCTACCACCGCTTCGCCTTCCATGCCGACGACCTGCTGATCCTCGGCCGGGAGAGTGCGGGCGCCCCGCCGGAGGTGCATGCCATCGCCGAGGCGCGGCTGGCCATCCCGCTGCGGGCAGGCTTGCGTTCGATCAATGTGGCGCAGGCCGCCGCCATGGTACTGGGCGAGGCGTTACGTCAGACGGATGGATTCCCATGAGCAACGACACGGCGAGCCTGGCCGCGCGGCAGCACCGCGCCAGCGCCTGGTTCGAGGAGATCCGCACCCGCATCTGCGCCGCCTTCGAGGCGCTGGAGGACCGCTATGCCGGACCGCTGTCCGACCGTCCGCCCGGCCGCTTCGAGCGCAAGGCCTGGCAGCGCCCGGGCGGCGGCGGCGGCGTGATGGCGGTGATGCGCGGGCGGGTGTTCGAGAAGGTCGGGGTCAACGTCTCGACCGTGCATGGCGAATTTGCGCCCGAGTTCGCCCGCAGCATCCCGGGTGCCGCCGAGGACCCGCGCTTCTGGGCCAGCGGCGTGTCGCTGGTCGCCCATCTCCAGTCCCCGCTGGTGCCGGCGGTGCACATGAACACCCGGCACATCGTCACCACCAGGGGCTGGTTCGGCGGTGGCGCCGACCTTACGCCGATGTACCCGGATGCCGAGGACGCGGCGCATTTCCACGCCGTGCTCAAGGCCGCCTGCGACCGCCACGATCCGGCCTACCACCCGCGCTTCAAGGCCTGGTGCGACGAGTATTTCTTCCTCAAGCACCGCGACGAGCCGCGCGGCGCCGGCGGCATCTTCTACGACAACCTCGACAGCGGCGACTGGGAGCGCGACTTCGCCTTCACCCAGGATGTCGGCACCAGTTTCCTTGAGGCCTATGTGCCGCTGGTCGAGCGGCACATGGACGCGCCCTGGACGCCGGAGCAGCGCCAGCACCAGCTCGTCCGCCGCGGCCGCTATGTGGAGTTCAACCTGCTCTACGACCGCGGCACCCTGTTCGGCCTGAAGACCGGCGGCAATGTCGAGGCGATCCTGATGTCGATGCCGCCCGCCGTCGCCTGGCCGTGAGCGGTGGCCGGCGCCTGCGATTTCTCCTTGACCTCGCCGCCCATCGACACCACACTTCAATACAGACCAAGAAAGGAGGGTGCGCAGACCATGACTCCACCCGACCAGTCGCAAGGCGGCTCCAAGTAACGGCAGCCGCCTGGCGCGACCCGAAACGACAGAAGGAGGGTGTCATGGACACAACTCCGCCGGGTCATCTCCGGTGATACTCATGTCGTTGACCAAACACGGCCCGGTCTAGGGATCGGGCAGGCACGAGATGCCTGAAGAAGCCCCGCCGCATGGTTCGGCGGGGCTTCGCATTTTGGCCGCGTCGCGGCGCAAGCTGCCGGCGCTGCAAGGGAGGCAAAAAAAGACCCCGGGGCGGGGCCCCGGGGACTGGTTCTGGGAGGAGAGAAAGGGCGGGCAGGCAGCCCCCGCGACAACCGGTCGCGCCGCCAGGGCGTGCCGCGCGTCAGGCCGAGCGGGGGGCGCCCTCCGGCAGGGGCTTCACGCGGCGGTGCGTGACCATCCGCTCGTGCAGCTCGCGGATCGCGTTGGACCCGGTCTTTACGAACAGGAAGGGGAACAGCCCGTGCAGCAGGCAGGCGAAACCGGCCAGGATCATGCGCGACCCGAAGCCGGTGGCGACCACGAAGTGTTCGGCATAGGTCTCGCCGACTTCGTTGGGATGCTTGGTGAACAGGTGCTTCATGGGCAGGAATGCTAGCCCGGACGGGCGGAAATTGGCTTGCATTGTTGCCAATCCGCGGCGCGGTTCGTGGAATCTGATTGCGCTGATCGCGGGACATGCGCGATTGTTTTCCAGTGGATGACTTCGATCTGAAGATTCTGACCATCCTGCAGCAGGATGCCGACCGGCCGGTGGCGGAGGTGGCGGCGGCCGTGGGCCTGTCGGCCTCGCCCTGCTGGCGGCGCATCCAGCGGCTGAAGGAGGCCGGGGTGATCCGCCGCCAGGTGGCGCTGGTCGACCGGGCGGCGCTGAACCTCGATGTCACCGTGTTCGTCGCCATCCGTACCCAGCGCCATGCCATCGACTGGCTGGAGCGCTTCCATGCCGCCCTCGCCGACATTCCAGAGATCGTCGAGGCCTGGCGGCTGTCGGGGGAGACGGACTATCTGCTGAAGGTGGTCGTGCCCTCGATCAGCGCCTATGACGAGGTCTACAAGCAGCTGATCTCGAAGGTCGAACTGTTCGATGTCTCGTCCAGCTTCGCGATGGAGGAACTGAAATGCACGACGGCACTGCCGACCAGCCGGGCGCGGCGGTAGACCAGGGGGCGATCCGCGCAGCCCACCGGCGCATCGCCGCCCATATCCGCCAGACCCCGGTGCTGGCGCTCGATGCGGCCGAGTTCGGGCTCGCCGCCGCGCCGCTGACGCTGAAGCTGGAGTTTCTTCAGCATGCGGGCTCCTTCAAGGCCCGTGGCGCCTTCAACAGCCTCACCTCGCAGCCGCTGCCGGCGGCGGGGGTGGTCGCCGCCTCGGGCGGCAATCATGGGGCCGCCGTGGCCTTCGCGGCCCGCCGGCTGGGCGTGCCGGCCACCATCTTCGTGCCCGAGGTGGCATCGCCCGCCAAGCTGGCGCAGATCCGCTCCTATGGCGCCGAACTCGTGGTCACCGGCCAGCGCTATGCCGAGGCGCTCGCCGCCAGCGAGGCCCATGTCGCGGCCAACGGCGCCCTTGCCATCCACGCCTATGACCAGCCCGCCACCATGGCCGGCCAGGGCACGGTGGGGCTGGAGCTGGAGCAGCAGGCGCCCGACATCGACACGCTGCTGGTCGCGGTCGGCGGCGGCGGGCTGATCGCCGGCATCGCCGCCTGGTATGGCGGGCGGGTGAAGGTGGTGGGGGTGGAGCCGGAGGCGGCACCGACCATGACCATGGCGCTCGCCGCGGGTCAGCCGGTGGATGCGCCGGCTGGCGGCATCGCCGCCGATTCCCTGGCGCCGCGGCAGGTCGGCCGGCTGGTCTTCCCGCTGATGCGCGACCATGGTGCCGGCACCGTGCTGGTGGAGGACGCGGCGATCCTGGCGGCGCAGAAGGCGCTGTGGCAGGTGCTCAGGGTGGTGGCCGAGCCCGGCGGGGCGGCGGCGCTGGCGGCGCTGCTGTCGGGGC
>CAZEQG010000092.1:0-8942 GCA_964514295.1 uncultured Alphaproteobacteria bacterium | reverse complement strand
CGGCAGGCCCGCGCCGCCAGCGCCGCCGCCAGCGCCTCGGCGGCCGGGCACACCTCCAGGACCGCCCCCTCGGGCACCATCCCCCCGGGCTCCATCCCCTCGGGCACGGCGGCTTCGGGCAGACGCCCACCGATCAGGCGCGCCATCGGCGTGGCCGCCAGCACCAGGCGGAAGCCATCGCCATCGGTATCGACCAGGCGCTCGGCCCAGCCCCCGGCGACGCGCTGGAACTGGCGGATCGGCAGCGCATCCAGGAACTCGTTGGCGATCAGCACGAAAGCACCGTCCGGCACGCTGTCGAGGCTGTCGTGCCAGGTGGCCGGCAGGCCCGCCTGCAAGGCGCGATGGCCGGGCGAGGTCTCGACCAGATGCACGTCCCACGGCACATTGCGGGTGACGCGCAGCAGATCGGCCATCAGCGTGCCGCGCCCGGGACCCAGTTCCACCAGGCGCACCGGCCGCGGCGCGCCGAGCTGCACCCACACCGCCTGCGCCCAGGCGCCGATCAGCTCGCCGAACATCTGCGAGACCTCGGGCGCGGTCACGAAGTCACCCGCCGCCCCGATCGCCCGGCCCGGCGCATAGTAGGCGGCCAGGCATTCGCCCATCCATTCCGCGAGGCTGAGCGGCCCGGTGGCGGCGATGCGGCGCCTCAGGCGGCGGGCGAGGTCCGTCTCGCCCACCAGATCACCCCCAGCCCGAAGGCGACCATCGGCAGCGACAGGAGCTGTCCCATGGTGGTGCCGAAGGCAAGGAAGCCAAGGAAGGCATCCGGCTGCCGGAAGAACTCGCCGATGATCCGCGCCACGCCATAGCCGGCGAAGAAGGCCCCGGTAACGATGCCCTCACGCGCCCGCACACCGGGCCGCGTGGCCAGCCAGAACACCAGCGCGAACAGCGCCACCCCCTCGAGCCCGGCCTGATAGAGCTGGCTTGGGTGGCGCGGCATCGGCCCGCCGCCGGGAAACACCATCGCCCAGGCGAGGTCCGGCGCCGGCCGGCCCCACAACTCGCCATTTATGAAGTTCGCGATGCGGCCGAAGAACAGCCCGATCGGCACCACGGCGCAGACCGGATCGGACAGGCGGAACAGCGGGATCGCCCGGGCCCGGCAGAACAGCACCGCCGCCACCACCACCCCCAGCATGCCGCCATGGAAGGACATGCCGCCCTGCCACACCATCAACGCCTCAAGGGGATGGTCCAGATAGTGGCCCGGCCGGTAGAACAGCACATATCCCAGCCGGCCGCCCAGGATCACCCCCAGGGTGGCCCAGGTCATGAAATCGTCGAAGGCTTCCGCCGGCAGCGGCCGGCCGATGCGGCGGGCCAGCCGCCAGCCGAGCACGATGCCCAGGATATAGGCGAGCGCATACCAGCGCACGACCACGGGGCCGAGGGACAGGGCGACCGGATCGATCGCCGGGAAGGGGATGGCGAGCAGCGTCACCGGTAGGGGTCCGCCGCTGCCAGATATCCGGCGACATAGGATTCCACGCCCCGCTCCAGCGGCGTGAACTGGCCCTGGAAGCCGGCCGCCCGCAGCTTCGCCGTATCGGCCTGGGTGAAGTACTGGTAGCGGGCGCGGATGTCGGCCGGGGTGTCGACGAATTCCAGCCGCGGTTCCCGGCCCACGGCGCGGAACACCGCCGAGGCCAGGTCGGCAAAGCTGCGCGCCGTGCCGGTGCCGCAGTTGAACAGGCCGCTGACGGCGGGATTGTCGATCAGCCAGCCCACCACCGCCACGCAGTCGTCGACATGGATGAAGTCGCGAAGCTGGCCGCCATCGGCATAGTCCGGCCGATGCGAGCGGAACAGGCGGGCGCTTTCCCCCATCGCCGCGCGGGGGTAGAGCTTGCACACCACGCTCATCATGTCGGCCTTGTGGAACTCGTTGGGGCCATAGACGTTGAAGAAGCGCAAGCCCGCCCATTGCGGCGGCGGCGTGGCGCCCTCGGCCAGCAGCCGGGCGATGCGCCGGTCGACGAACAGCTTGCTCCAGCCATAGGGGTTCAGCGGCCTGAGCGCGGCCAGGGCGGCCGGATCCGCGTCGTCGCGGAAGCCTTGCGCGCCATCGCCATAGACCGCGGCCGAGGAGGCATAGATGAAGCGCACGCCATGCCGGGCGCACCAGTCCCACAGGTTGAGGGTGAGCTGGATGTTGCTGCGCAGGATCAGATCGGCATCGCGCTCGGTGGTGGCGGAGACGGCGCCCAGATGCACGATCAGGCGGATGTGCATGCGCCAGGTCTCAAGGAAGCCGTCGAGCTGCTCGGGCAGGATCACGGCCGCCAGCTCGCGCTTGGCGATGTTGCGCCACTTGTCGGCCTGGCGCAGCCGGTCGCAGACCACCAGCGGTCCCTGGCCGGACGCCTCCAGCGCCGCCAGCAGGTTCGACCCGATGAACCCGGCCCCGCCGGTGACCACGATCATGGCGTCTGCGTCCGCTTCCCCTCGGCCGGCCGGCAATACGCCGCCGGCACGCCAGCGGGTTTTAGGTTGCACCGCGGCGGCACGCAAGCTAAGGCGATGGCGGGGGGCGGAGCCGAAGAGCCTGAGGATCGCGCGATGCAGAGCGAGAACCGCCTGGTGGATGAGCTGGCAAAGGTGGCCGGCGGGGCGCTGGGCATGGCCGCAGGGCTGCGGGCCGAGGTGGAGCAGCGCCTGAAGGAACAGCTTCAGCGCGTGCTGCTGGACATGGACCTGGTGACGCGCGAGGAGTTCGAGGTGGTGCGCGCCATGGCCCAGCGCGCCAGGGAGGAGAACGAGGCCCTGGCTGCCCGGATCGCCGCCCTGGAAGCGACCATCCCTGCGCCCGCCCGGGACGAAAATTCCTAGGGCTGGTAGTTAACTCTTCATAAAGAAACCAAAATCTAGTGTTGCATGGGCTGCCAGCCTTTGGCAGGCTAGGAATTGTGGTTCCACCTGCCGCGACCCCACTAGATGTCGGGGATGAAGGAACCATCCCGGCCACCGGGTGGCGCCGCTCTCAAGCAAGGAGGGTGTACGCATGTCTTTGACTGTCGCCGAAGCGGAACTGCCCTCCACCAATCCGCTCGATCTCCTCGAAGAACTGGTGAACGCCAATGAATGGGCCCATGACCGGGCCTCGGACGACGAGCTGGCGGTGGAGATCGCCGGCAAGTGGTGCGACTATCACCTGTTCTTCGTGTGGCGCGACGACATGAGCGCGCTGCACTTCACCTGCATGTTCGAGGCCCGCGTGCCCGAAGCCAAGCGCAAGGAGGTGTTCCACCTGATGGCGCTGGCCAATGAGCGGCTGTGGATGGGGCATTTCGAGCTGTCGAGCGACGATGGCATGCCGATGTTCCGCCACACCGTGCCGCTGCGCGGGGTGCGCGCCCCGTCGGTCGAGCTGCTGGAAGACCTGGTGGACACCGCGATCGGCGAGAGCGAGCGGTATTTTCCCGCCTTCCAGTTTGTGATCTGGGGTGGCAAGCCGGCGGCCGAGGCGATGAACGCCGCCATGCTGGACACCGTGGGCGAGGCCTGACGGCGGTCATGGCGCAGGGCGATATTGCCGGGCCGATCCTGCTGGTCGGCTGCGGCAAGATGGGCGGGGCGATGCTGTCGGGCTGGCTGGAGCGCGGCGTGCCCGGACCGTTTCACGTCATCGAACCGGGCGGGGCAGCCAGCTTCGCCGGCCGTGCCAATGTGGTGGCCGATGCCGGCGAGCTGCCGGGCGACCTGAAGCCGGCCGTGCTGGTGCTCGCGGTGAAGCCGCAATACATGGACGAGGCGATCGCGCCCTGCGCCCGCTTCGTCGGGCCGGGCACGCTGGTGGTGTCGATCGCCGCCGGCAAGACCATCGCCTATTTCCGGCGCCATCTGGGTGGCGGGGCGGCCGTGCTGCGCGCGATGCCCAACACCCCGGCCGCCGTTGGCCGCGGCATCACCGCGGTGGTTGCCGGGCCCGGCGTGACGGCAGGGCAGAAGGCCGCCGGCATCGGCCTGCTGGAGGCGGTGGGGGACGTGGTGGAGGTGCCGGCAGAGACCGACATCGACATCGTGACCGCAGTGTCCGGTGGCGGGCCGGCCTATGTCTTCCTGCTGATCGAATGCCTGGCGGCGGCCGGCGAGGCGCAGGGACTGCCGGCCGATCTGGCCATGCGCCTGGCACGCGCCACGGTGATCGGCAGCGGGGAACTTGCCCGCCAGAGCGCAGAGAGCGCCGCCCAGCTCCGCGTCAACGTGACCAGCCCCGGCGGCACCACGGCCGAGGCGCTGAAGGTGCTGATGGCGCCGGAGGCGATGCCGGCGCTGTTCCGCAAGGCCATCGCCGCCGCGACGGAGCGCTCGCGACAACTGGCGGGATAGCCATTTCCTCCCATATAGTAGGGGATGGTCAAGAAGCCCGCCCCTGCCGACCGGATGATCGAGGCCGCGATGACCCTGGCGGCCCGGCGCGGCTGGCGCGGCCTGACCCTGACCGAGATCATGGCCGAGGCCGGCGTGAGCGTGGCCGAGGCCTACCCGCAGATGGCCAGCAAATCGGCGGTGCTCGACGCGCTGATGGCCAGGGTTGACCGGGCGGTGCTGGCGGAGCCCGCCGAGGATGCGGGCGTCGCGCCGCGCGACCGGCTGTTCGACCTTCTGATGCGCCGCTTCGACGCGCTGCGGCCCTATCGGCTGGGGCTTGCCGCCGTGATGCGCGACCTGCCGGGCGATCCCTTCCACGCCCTGTGTGCCGCCCGCGGGCTCGACCGCTCCATGGGCTGGATGCTGCGCGCCGCCGGGCTGGACGGCGGCGGGCTGCGCCGCGCTGCACTGCAAAAGGCACTGGCCGGCGCCTATCTCCTGGCCTTCCGCCGCTTCCTCGCCGATGACAGCACCGATCTGGCCGCCACCATGGCCGCCCTGGATGGCGCCCTGCGCCGGCTGGAGCGCTGGACGCCGCTGCTGCGACCGGCGCCGGCGCCGCCGAAGGATCATGCTGCACCGCAACATAATCCTTGACGGCCAGCACTCCCGGCACTACCTACGAAGCAAGTTTGCTGCACTGCAACATAGCTCGGAGGATGGTCCATGACCCCCAAGAATCCCTTCTTCGATATCGACTTCAGCAAGCTGATGTCGGATTTCCAGATGCCCGGGATCGAGGTGGACGCCCTGGTTGCCGCGCAGCGGCGCAATATCGAGGCGCTGAACGCCGCCAACAAGCTGGCCCTGGAGGGCGTGCAGGCGGTGGCCAAGCGGCAGGCCGAGATTTTCCAGCAGACCATGGCCGAGGTCGATCTGGCGGTGAAGCAGATGATGGCGACGGCGCCGGAGGCCCGGGTGGCGCAGAACGCCGACCTGATCAAGCTCGCCATCGAGAAGGCGATCGCCAACATGACCGAGCTGTCGGAGATGGTGGCGAAGTCGAACAAGGAAGCTTTCGAGGTGATCAACCAGCGCGTCGCCGAAAGCCTGGACGAGCTGAAGGCCGCCATGGCCAAGGCCACCAGCCGCAAGGGCTGAGCGGCCGCCCGGACGGCGCCCGGCCTCCCGCCGGGCGCCCCGGGCAGTCACCGCGGACCGGCCTCAGATGTTGAACAGGCGGCGGGCGGTGGCGCCGCGCACCTTGTCGCGGACCCGCGATTCCAGCGCGTCGACCCGGTGCAGGCATCCCTTCATGTCGCCGATGTTGTGCGGATAGTCCGAGCCGTACATCACCCGGTCCTCGCCACCGACATTGATGCAAAGCTGCAGGCTCTCCATCCTGTAAGTGACCGCGTCATAATAGATATGGCGCAGGAATTCCGAAGGCCGCGTCGCGGTGCGGGTGCGCGCGGCATTCATGTTGTCGAAGCACTGGTCGAGGCGGCCAGCCAGATAGGGCAGCGTCGCCCCGGCATGGCTGGCGATCAGCTTCAGTTTCGGGAAGCGCTCGAAGAAGCCGTCGAAGCACATGCGGGCAACCGCCAGCGTGGTGTCGAACATGAAGCCGACCGAGGCGATCAGGTTGAAGGCGCGCATGTCCATGTCGGGCGTGCCGGCGGGTGCGGTCGGGTGCAGCAGCACCGGCAGGGCGCGGTCGTCGATCGCCTTCCACACCGGCTCGAAGGCGGGCTCGGTCAGCGACCGGCCGGCGATGTTGGCCAGCACCATGACGCCCACGGCGCCCTTGTCGCAGGCCCGCGCCAGCTCGGCGACGGCGGCGTCGGGATACTCCCAGGGCAGCGAACACATCCAGCGTATCCGCGACGGCGCGGCCGCCTGGGCCTCGGCATAGGCATCATTTGCCAGCCGCGCGGCCTCGGCGCTCACCGCCTCGCCGCCCCAGTAGACGTTCGGGCAGGTCAGCGACAGGATGGAAATGTCCACCCCCGCCTCGTCCATCGCCTTCAGCCGCTCCTCCAGCGAGAAGTGGCCGGGCATCGGCGTCATGAACGGAGCGCCGTCGAGAAAGATGCCCTCGGGCGCGTCCATGGACTTGCGAACCTCGTAGCGCGGCTTGCCGTGCTGGCGCAGCAGCCCGAACCATCCTTGCGTCAGCATATGGGTGTGAACATCGATGACGGTCATGCGTTTCCCCCTCGGATGCCGTCCCGGAGCATCCGGGCGGCTTGTCGTTGTGGGGAGAGTCTAGAAGGGCGATGACGGCATCAGCAACCGCCGAATCGGCCGGCCGTCAGTTGAGCTGGCTGAGCTGGGCGTTGCGCAGCCGGTCGCGATAGCTGGTCATGAAGGCCTGGAACCGCTCGATCTCCTGGAAGCGCTGGGAGAGGGTGCGGAAATCGGCGGTCTCGCCCACCCCGGCATTGGCGATCAGGCGGAAGGCCTCGCGGAAGGGCGTCTCGTCCATCGCCGTGCCATAGCGCTGGCGCACCTGCGTCAGCCCGGCGCCGTTGTTGCTGAGCGACAACCCGATGGTCCAGTTCAGCACCAGCATCGCCTGGCGCTCGTCCAGCCGGTCGGCAGGCATGTCGCCGACCAGCCGGCCGAACACCGCCGCCACCTCGCGCCAGTTCTGTTCGCGCCAGTAGATCTCGGCCCGCAGCAGGTCGGCCTCGCGCGAGGTGTCGGGGCGCAGCAGCGTCAGCGCCGGCTGGCTCTGGCCGAGGTCGAACTGGGCCCGGGCCCGGAGGCGGTTGCGCTCGGCCACCAGCTCGGGCGGCAGGCCACGCTCGGCACTGTCGTCGAGGGCGGTGATCGCCGCTTCCGGCCGCCGGTCGAGCAGGCGCACGACGGCGAGCTGGGCCCCCACCCGCGCCTTGTCCAGCCCCGTCAGGCGGAACTTCACCTGGCGTTCCAGCAGCGTGGCGGCGCGGTCCAGCAGGTCGACCCCGACCAGCCTGTCGGCAAGGCGGCGGATCATCTCGTTGCCGCGCCCGCCGGCCGGCGTCAGCTCGCGGAAATCATCGTAGAGCGCAAGGGCGGTCAGCGGCGGCAGACGGTCGGCGGCACCGTCGAGATAGAGGCTGGCGAAGGCGTTCGACATCTCCTGCGCCAGCTCGCGCGAGGCCGGCATGTCGGGGAAGGAGGTCACCGCCTGGCGCAGCACCGTCAGCCCGTTGCGGAAATCGCCTTCCTGGAGATAGAGCCGGCCGAGATCGCGCAGCAGCTCGAACTCCAGCGCGTCGCCGCGCCAGGCGAAGCGCAGCCTGTCAAGCTCCCGGATGGCCTCGGCCCGGGTCATCTCCTGGCGCTTCAGCTTCTCGTCGACCAGCGCCCGGCCGGCGCGCACGCGGGCCCAGCGGTCGGTGCCGTCGACCAGCCGCCCCCAGGTCTCGAAGGCGCCCTCGACATTGCCGGAGGCGAACTGGACCCGCCC
Organism: uncultured Alphaproteobacteria bacterium; assembly: GCA_964514295.1. Taxonomy (GTDB): domain Bacteria; phylum Pseudomonadota; class Alphaproteobacteria; order CAZEQG01; family CAZEQG01; genus CAZEQG01. The sequence goes on along the minus strand of CAZEQG010000092.1, from coordinate 1,165 downwards.
GCGCAGATAGTCGATCCGCGCCATCTCGGAGTTGGTCGGCGCGCCCGAGGCGACGACGTCCAGGAAGGAGCCGGCGCCCCGGTTGTCGCCCACCTTGATCGCCGCCTCGGCCGCCAGCAGGGCGATCTCCGTCATGTAGTTGCGCGGATAGTCGCCGGGGATCTCGCCCGCGCGGGCGAAATGCTCGACGGCGCGGGTCCACTCCCCCTGGGCGGCACGCGCGGCACCCTGCCACAGCTCGGCCTCGCGGTTGCCGCGCAGCGCCCGGTCGCCGAGGTCCTCCAGCGCCTCGTCGTAGCGCGCCATCAGGAACCGCGCCGCCCCGCGCAGCGCCCGCGCCTCCGGCCGGTTGGCATAGTCGGGATCGTCGGCCGCGATCAGCTGCATGATGCCCAGCGCCTCGGCGGCGAGGCCATGGGCGAAGAAGAACTGCGCCAGATCGAGCCGCGGCTTCGAGCGCGACAGGCCGGTCGAATCGACCAGCCGGCGCTGCAGGTCCTGGCGGTTCTGGCGGAACCGCCCCTCGGTGCCGCGGCGCCAGGCGCTCATGTCGAACAGGCGGCCGCGGCGGAAATCCGGGGCGCCGGCCTGTGCCTCCCCGAAGGTGTCGGCGCGCTGGGCATCGAGCGACAGGAACAGCCCGTCGCCGCCGCCCGTCACCGCAACCCCGTCGGGCAGGATGCGCACCCGCACGTCATCGGCCAGCGGCACCACCACCACGCCCTGCACGGTCGAGGGCAGCGAGAACTGGGCGTAGTCGCGATCGCCCTCAACGCCGCGGCCGATCGGGGCCACCGGGATCAGGTAGAAATTGTCGCCGATATCAGGATCGGTCAGATAGATCGGCTCGGCGATGCCGGTCACCGGCACGAAGACGCGCGGCCCCTGCGGGCTGATCGGCTGCACCTCGACCGCCAGCGGCACGTCCGGGCGGGAGCCCTGCGGCTTCAGCTCCAGCACCCAGGCCAGCCCGTCGCGGATCACCCGTGGCGAGATGCCCGGCAGCAGCGGCAGGCGCAGCACCGTGCCATGGGGCGAGGCGACCTGCTGGGGCGTGCCGAACACCGGCCGGCCGGTCGCCGCCGCCGCCGACAGGTCGAGCCGGCGGGCGGCATCGAAGCCGCTCCACAGCGTATCCCCGCGCCGGAACACCACCGAGGCTGTC
>CAZEQG010000091.1:0-8952 GCA_964514295.1 uncultured Alphaproteobacteria bacterium | reverse complement strand
AGGGCGGCGGCAAGACGAGCCCCGCCCGGACCGAGGCCGAGCCGCGCCGCCTCCGCCCCTTCCACCAGGGACACCACCACCCCCGCCCGCCAGGCGGCGATGGCGGCAATGTCGTCGGCCAATGGCCGGGCGAGCCCCGGACAGGCGGCAATGCCGACCGCGCCGGCCAGCACCGGCAGGCTTGCCAGGCCGGTCATGGCGGCGGCAGGCTGCTAGCGCAGCGCCCGGTCCAGCCCCTCGCGGTCGAACTGGAAGCCGACCAGCACGCGGTGCCGAATGCCGAGCCCGGGGTCGGCGAGCGGGATGCGCTGGGCCAGCTCCTCCACCAGGGTGATGCGCTCCACCCCCTCGCGGAAGGCCATGTCGACCGGGAACACCTCCTTGGCCAGGATGTCGGCATCGGGGCCCAGGATGGCGACGAAATAGTCGACATGGCCCTTGCGCTCCTGGTTCGCCGGGCCACGGTCGGCGGCGATCCTGACCACGGTAGTGACCTCGACGGAACCGTCCTTGGCATAGCGGCATTCGCCCTGGATGCCGAGCACCCTGGCGCGCAGCGTCACGTCGGTCAGGTCGCGCCCCGGCCCGTCGCGGTAGTGGACCAGCTCGGCCAGCTCGCCGACCACGGCGGTCTGCGGGCAGGCGTAGTTGTCGCGGGTGGATGAGCAGCCGGCGGCCAGCAGCAGGCCGAGCCCGGCTGCGGCGGCGGCCGCCGCCCTAGAGGCGCCGATGGCTGCCATCGCACAACGGCTGGCCGGCGCTCTTCTTGCAGCCGCAGAACCAGGCGGTGCCATCGGCGGCGGCCTTGTACTCCACCGGCACGAAGCCGGTGCCGCGGTGCGAGCCGTCGCAGAAGGGCTTGGACTTGCTGCGCCCGCAGGCGCACCACCAATAGCTCCTGCCGGCTTCGACCGGCGTGCCGTAAGGCGCCTTCTGCGCCACCACGGGCTCGGGATTCGGGGCTTCGGCCATGGCCTCCTCTGGCGTGCCGCTTGCGGGATGCTCCGCGAGGCGTCAGTCTAGGAGCAACGATTTCGCGCCGCAACGTAAAGCCCATGCCCCAGCCGCTCACCCTTCTGCTCGCCGGCCCGCGCGGCTTTTGTGCCGGCGTCGACCGCGCCATCCAGATCGTCGAGCAGGCCCTGAAGCGCCACGGCGCGCCGGTCTATGTGCGCCACGAGATCGTGCACAACCGCTTCGTGGTCGAGCGGCTGGAGGCGCAGGGGGCCGTGTTCGTCGAGGAGCTGGACCAGGTGCCCGACGGCGTGCCGGTGATCTTCTCCGCCCATGGCGTGCCGAAATCGGTGCCGGCCGAGGCGGCGCGGCGGCAGCTTATCCAGTTCGACGCCACCTGCCCGCTGGTCACCAAGGTGCATCGCGAGGCCGAGCGCCAGCACGCCGCCGGGCGGATGATCCTGATGATCGGCCATGCCGGCCACCCCGAGGTGATCGGCACCCTGGGCCAGCTTCCCGCCGGCGCCATCCTGCTGGTCGAGGATCTGGCCCAGGCCGAGAGCATCGAGGTGCCGGCCGGGCGGCCGCTCGCCTATGTCACCCAGACCACGCTGTCGGTCGACGACACGGCGGCGATCGTGGCCGTGCTGCGCCGGCGCTTTCCGGCGCTGGAAGGGCCGCGGCGGGAAGATATCTGCTATGCCACCACCAACCGGCAGGCGGCGGTCAAGGCGGTGGCGGCGCGCAGCGCGGCCATGCTGGTGATCGGCGCGCCCAATTCCTCGAACTCCCGCCGGCTGGTCGAGGTGGCGCGCGGCGCCGGCTGCCCGGAGGCAAGGCTGGTGCAGCGCGCCGCGGAGGTGGACTGGGATTGGGTCGCACGCTTCCCCGTGATCGGCGTCAGCGCCGGCGCCTCCGCCCCCGAGGTGCTGGTGGAGGAGCTGATCGAGGCCGCGCGCGCCCGCTTCGCGGTGACCGTGGAGGAGGTGGTGACCGCGGTCGAGGACGTTCACTTCAATCTTCCCAAGACCCTGGTCGCCTGATGCGCCCCGCCCGCCCGACCGACCGGCGCTAGCGGCAGCCACCCCATGGCCGTCTACACCGAAGTCAGCGACGAGGATGTCGAAGCCTTCGTCGCCGCCTATGCCATCGGCGAGGTGGTGTCGCTCGCCGGCATCGCGGAAGGGGTGGAGAACACCAACTTCCTGCTGCGCACCACCACCGGGGCCTACATCCTCACCCTCTACGAGAAGCGGGTGCGGCGCGAGGACCTGCCCTTCTTCATCGGGCTGATGGAGCATCTGGCGGCCAAGGGCCTGGCCTGCCCGACGCCGATCCGCGCCCGCGACGGGGCGGTGCTGCGCGAGCTGAAGGGGCGGCCGGCGGCCATCGTGAGTTTCCTGGAAGGGCTGTGGCCGCGCCGCATCCTGCCCGAGCATTGCGCCGGCGTGGGCCAGGCGCTGGCGGCCCTGCACCTGGCTGGTGCCGATTTCCCGATGCGCCGCGCCAACAACCTGTCGCTGGCCGGCTGGCGGCCGCTGTTCCAGGCCTCCGCCGGCCGCGCCCACGAGGTGCGCCCGGGCCTGTCCGCGGCATTGGGGGAGGAGCTGGCCTTCCTGGAGGCGAACTGGCCTGCCGGCCTACCCGAAGGCGTGATCCATGCCGACCTGTTCCCCGACAACGTGTTCTTCCGCGGCCAGCAGGTCTCCGGGCTGATCGACTTCTATTTCGCCTGCACCGATGCCTTCGCCTATGACCTTGCCATCTGCCTGAACGCCTGGTGCTTCGAGGCCGATGGCAGCTTCAACGTGACCAAGGGCCGGCTCCTCGCCGGCGCCTACCAGCGCCTGCGGCCGCTGTCGGATGCCGAGGTAGCGGCCCTGCCGACGCTGTGCCGGGGCGCCGCCCTGCGCTTCCTGCTGACCCGCCTCTATGACTGGCTGAACCACCCCCCGGGCGCCTTCGTGAAGCCGAAGGACCCGCTGGAGTATTTCGCCAAGCTGCGCTTCCACCAGCGGGCCGGCGGCCCGGCCGGCTACGGGCTGTGAGCGGGCCGCCGGGCGAGCAGGCGGTCGAGGCCTTCACCGACGGCGCCTGCCTGGGCAACCCCGGCCCCGGCGGCTGGGGCGTGGTGCTGCGCTGGGGCGGCCGCGAGAAGGAGCTGGCCGGGGCCGAGCCCGCCACCACCAACAACCGCATGGAGATGATGGCGGCGATCGCCGCGCTGGAATCCCTGAAGCGGCCGGTGGCAGTCGCGCTGCACACCGATTCGACATACCTGCGCGACGGCATCACGCGCTGGGTCCATGGCTGGCGGCGCAATGGCTGGAAGACCGCCGACCGCAAGCCGGTGAAGAACCAGGACCTGTGGGAGCGCCTGCTGGCCGCCGCCGCCCCCCACCGCGTGCAGTGGATCTGGGTGAAGGGCCATGCCGGCCACGCCGAGAACGAACGCGCCGACCGCCTTGCCCGCGACGCCGCCAAATCCCTGGCCGGCCCGACACCGGCCTAGGATTTGAGCCGCAGCCAGTTGCGCAGGCCGAGGGCGGCCAGGAACAGGCACAGCGCCGAAAAGCCCGCATGCAGCAGGCTCAAGACCTGCAGGCCGAAGCCGGGGGGATGGTCGGCCCACAGCCGCGGCTGGTCCTTCAGCGGCGCCCCGACCACCAGCGCGCCATCCAGCGCCCGGCGAAACGCACGGGCCGCCCACTCCTGCCCCCAGGCGGGCTCGGCCAGGCTGGCAAGGCCGGGCGCCAGTGCCAGGTAATGCGCCAGGAACATCACCCCCAACACCCCGACCCAGGCAACAAAGGGCCGGCCGGCGCTGCGCCCGCCATCGCCCAGCCCCAGATAGGCCGCTGTGATCAACCGGCGCAGGGGGTTCGGCTCCGTCGCCTGCCGCGCGCGCAGTTCCAGCACGAAGAAATCCAGCTCCGCCGCCGGCCGCTGCGCCTTGTTCATGGCATGGCGCAACACTGCATAGGCATCCTCCTCCCGCCATGCGTCTTTTCGTTGCTCGTCGTCCTTTGACCTTGCAGGCGGGGCGGGCCAAACAACGGCGCGCCAGCTTGAATCGAAAGGCAGGTCCACATCCTGAAATTGTGGCGCCTTGGCGAACCGTGTGTGGTCGAAATGCACGGCGCGGCCGAACTTCGCCCGAACAAATTCGGCCTTATGGCGGAAGCAGGTGAATCGAAAATCGGCGTCGTGCTGAAAGTCAGTTTCCGCGAATTGTGCAATACACTTGAACTCGATACGAGAAAAATCGGCTCGGCCCTGAATGGCTGCGCGGTCGAAGTGCGAATCGCCCCCGAAGCTAGCGCTCTGAAATACGGCAGAAGACTTGAAACTTGCGGCCGCGAAATCCGAAAAATAACAAAAACATGCACGCCGGAAGTCAGCGCTTCCATTGAACTTTGCAATTTCAAAACGAGTGGATTGTCGAAACTTCGCCGCGACAAAACGCGCCTCGCCATGGAAATCGGCGTTTCGAAAATCGGCGCTGTCACAAAAATTAGCACTGTCGAAATGGACGGCGTGCTTGAAGTCGGCGTTCACGAAAGTGGCGTTGCGATTGAACGTGGTTTTCTTGAAGCTCACTGCATTTTGGAAGATAGTATTAGCGAAAAATGATCCACAGAAAAAACTTGCATAGTCAAAATTGACTTGCGATCTAAATATAGACCTTGAAAATTGTATATTTGGAAATATAAATGAAGATAAATTGAGCGGATGATTTATTTCAGTCTCTTCGAAAATAATCGTAACACCTTCGATGTCAAAGTCCATATCAAATATGTTTTTGTAAGATTGATATCCTTTTCTATGTAAACTCAACCAACGACGTTTGTAACATTCCTGCAATTCTTGATACTCGTCGTCGGAAAATGGCTTAAGGTCGCCTTTGGGAACACAACCGGACGCCAGCAACTCCTTCCTGGCCTCATCGTCGAGCGACCGCGCGATCCAGCGGTTCCAGGTGCGACGGTTTTTGACGGCGCGTTCCGCGTTGATTGTGCTTGATGGCGGCCCTTCCTGCTGCTCGCCGTGCAGCGTCATCATCACGTACCAGGGGTTTTCGTTCGCCGGGCGCAGCGGCGGACCGTCGTTCTCCGGTGGCTGGTCGGTCATGGCATTCCCTTCAACCGCAGCGTGGCGGCTGGCGGGCGGGATGGCAAGGGCTGTCGCGGCGCGGCCGCCGCCGGGGGTCAGGCGAGGCTGGCGATCTCGGCGGCGTAGCGGCGTTCCAGCTCCTGCTGGACGAGGCGGCGGTCAACCTTGCCGGCGCCGTTCAGCGGCAGTTCGGCCACCAGCGCCACGCGGCGCGGATGGGCGTAGGCCGGGCCGTTTGCGAGGCAGTAGCGCTTCAGCGCCTCCTCCGTCACCTCCGCCCCCCGCCGCGCCACCACCATGGCCACCGGGACGGCCCCCTTGACCGGATGGGCGACGGCCGCGACCGAGGCGTCGGCCACGTCGGGATGGGCCAGCAGCAGGTTCTCCACCTCCTTCGGGTAGACGCTCTCGCCGGCGGACTTGAACATGTCGTCGGTGCGGCCGCGGAAATAGAACCAGCCCTCGGCATCGCGGTGGAACAGGTCGCCGGTGGCGAGCCAGCCATCGACCAGCCGCTTGGCGTTGACCGCCGGCAGGTTGTAGTAGCCCGGGGTCACGCCGGGGTTCTTCACCCACAGCTCGCCATCGGACGGGTTCTCGCTGCCGTCCGGGTTCAGCAGCTTCACCTCGCCCTCCGGCCAGGCCACACCGCAGGAGCCGTGCGGCGCCTTGCGGCCGTGCTGGGGGTGGCCGGCAATCGGCGGGCCGATCATCACCGGCCCGCCCTCGGTCAGCCCGTAGCTTTCGCTGACCGCGACGCCGAAGGCCTGCTCGATGGCGCTCATCAGTTCCGGCTGCACCGGGGCGGAGCCGATCTTCAGCCCCTTGAGGGCGGAGAAGTCCAGGCTGGCGATCAGCTCCTTCTCCTGGAGCAGGCGGATGAACACCGCCGGCACGCCGCCGGCATGGGTGCAGCGGTATGTCGCCAGCACTTCCAGGAAGCGGCGCGGCTCGAAGCCCGGCAGCAGCACCACCGACCCGCCCTGGTGCAGGTTCGGCTTCACCGCCCCTGCCATGGCGTTCTTGTGGTAGAGGGGAACGGCGGCCAGCGCCCTGTCCTCGATGCTGGCCGGCCAGTAGCGGGCGAGGCAGCGCGTCCACCAGTACTGCCCGCCATGGTCCAGCACCACCCCCTTCGGCCGGCCAGTCGAGCCCGAGGTATAGGGCAGGAAGCTCATGTCGGCGGGGCCGACCGGCGGCGGATCGAAGCTGTCGGGCTGCGCCATCAGGGCGGCCTCATAGTCCGTCCAGCCCGGCGGGGCCGGGTCGAAGGCGAGCTTCACGGCGATGCCGCGCCGCTCGACCACCCCGGCGATGAAGGCGTTGGCCGAGGGCTCGATCAGGGCTGCCCGCGCCCCGCTGTCGCCGGCGATATAGTCGAGCGTGTCGGCGCCGAGCCGGGTGTTCAGCGGCACCGGCACCACGCCGGCCCGCATCGCGCCATACATCGCCTCGATGAACTCGAAGCGGTTGTTCACGCTCATCAGCAGCCGGTCGCCCTTCGCCAGCCCCAGCGCCCGGGTGAGATTGGCGAAGCGGTTCAGCCGCCCGTCCAGCTCGCGGTAGGTCAGCCGGCGCTCGCCGCCGATGCACAGGTCGATGATGGCCACACGCTCCGGGTGGCGGGCGACCGGGCCTTCGCACCAGTAGCCGAAATTATGCTCCGTGGAATTCGCCATCGCCGCCACGCCCCCGCTGTCTTTGAGCCCCCGGGCTAGAGGTGCTTCTCCAGGAACTCGCGCACTGCCGGCCCCCAGATCTGGGTCCCCAGCTTCTCGAAATAGTGGCCTTCGTCGCGCGTCGCCCCGAAGGCCGGCCAGATCCGCGACTCCACGGTCTTGCCATGGGCGGCGGCGGCGGCGGCGAGCGCCTCGGTCGGGCCCACGGAATAGTCGTTGGCGGCCTGGATGAAGAATATCGGCCGGGTCAGCCTTTCGACCGCGCCAAGCATCAGCGCCCTCAGCCCGGGTGCGCGCTCCCAGTTCATCGCCGCCCCGGCGAACTCCACGGCGCAGCGGAACTGCGGCTGCTTGGCGGCGGCCAGCAGCGTGACCACGCCGCCGAAGCTGCTGCCCATCACGCCGATGCGCGCCGAGCGGACGCCGGGCAGGCCCTGGGCGAAGGCAAGGGCGGCCACCACGTCGTCGGATTCCCGGTCGAGCCGGCCGGAGAGCTGCGCGTCATACTCGGCCGTCCCCGGTGTCGCCGGCACCTCCTGCCGCCAGGGCACGCCCGGCGAGCGGCCATAGCCCGCGCGGTGCGGCATGAAGGCGGCGATGCCGCAGCCCATCAGCAGGGCCGCGACCGATGGCTTGGCGATCTCCGTCTCCAGGCCCTGGGCAAGGCCGCTGCCATGGTTCACCACCATCAGGGGGAACGGCCCGTCGCCCGGCGGGCGGTAGTAGAAGCCGGTCAGCAGCCGGTCGCCGGCGGGAAACTGCATCACCTGCGGGGCGATCGCCACCTGCTGCAGGTCGATGTCGCGCGACCAGTCGGGCCGGCCGGCGGCCGTGTCGAGGGCATAGACCTGGCGTTCGAACTCGTCGATCGCCGCCCGCATGGTGGCGCGCACCGCCTCGAACTCGGGGCTGGCGGCGCGGGCGTCGAGATCGGCCTGGTGGGCCGCCTCGTCGGCGAAGCGGCACTCCCAGGACACATCGGGGCCATCGCCTTCCTGGTTCACCAGGATGGTGCCGGCCGGCAGCCCCAGCGCCACCCTGACCGCCGAGGCACGGCGGCGGATGCGCAGCACCTCGGCGGCGTGCCCGGGCTTGGCGTAGTAGAGGGTGCGCTCGACGATCATGGTTGCTTTCCCGGGAAATGGCAGCTCACGGAACGGCCCGGCGCTGCTTCCACCAGCGCCGGCGCCTCGACCTTGCACCGGGATTCGGCCACCGGGCAACGGGTATGGAAGGCGCAGCCCGGCGGCGGGTCGATCGGGCTCGGGATCTCGCCCTGAAGGGCGACGCGGCGGCCCCGCCGGGCCGGATCGGGATCGGGAACGGCGGCGATCAGGGCGCGGGTATAGGGGTGCAGCGGGGCCTCGAACAGCGCCCGCTCGGGCGCCAGCTCCACCACCCGGCCCAGATACATCACCGCGATGCGGTGGCTGACATGGCGGACCACGGCAAGGTTGTGGCTGATGAACAGCAGCCCCAGCCCGAACCGGGCCTGGATGTCGGCCAGCAGGTTCAGCACCTGGGCCTGGATCGACACGTCGAGGGCGGAGACCGCCTCGTCGCAGACGATCGCCCGCGGCCCCACCGCCAGCGCCCGGGCAATGCCGATGCGCTGGCGCTGGCCGCCGCTGAAGGCATGCGGATAGCGCCGCGCGGCATCGGCCGGCAGGCCCACGATGTCCAGCACCTCGGCCACCCGCGCGGCGATCGCCGGGCGCTGCCAGCCGGCATTCAGCAGCGGCTCGGCAATGATGTCGGCCACCTTCAGGCGCGGGTTCAGCGAGGAATAGGGGTCCTGGAACACCACCTGCAGGCGCTGGCGCAGGGGGCGCAGGGCGGCCAGCGGCGCCGTCGTGATGTCCTCGCCCTCGAACAGCACGCGGCCGGCGGTCGGCCGCAGCAGGCGCAGGATCAGGCGGCCAAGCGTGGTCTTGCCGCAGCCCGATTCGCCGACCACGCCCAAGGTCTCGCCGGGCATCAGGGACAGGCTGACATGGTCGACGGCCCGCAGCCGCCCGGTCGGCCGTCCCAGCACATCGGCCCCGACCGGAAAATCCATGGTCAGGCCGCTGACCTCGATCAGCGGCGTCATGCGGCCAGCCAGCAGCGCGCCCGCCGCCCCGCCATCTCCACCAGCGGCGGCGGCTCCGTGCGGCAGCGGGCCAGCGCCTCGGGGCAGCGCGGATGGAAGCGGCAGCCAGGCGGA
>CAZEQG010000090.1:7798-8953 GCA_964514295.1 uncultured Alphaproteobacteria bacterium | reverse complement strand
CCGCCTCGCTCAGCGCCACCCTGACCGCCGGCGCCGGCGGCTCGGCAGCGGATGCTGGCGCCGGCGCGCCCTGCGCCTCCGCCTTGTCGCCGAACTGGCCGGAGATCATCCAGGCCGCCGCAGCGACGGTGAAGAGCAGGGCATAGAGGTAGGATCGGTTCATTTCAGGCGGCCGCCTGGCCCGGTTCGGCGCGCGACAGCAGGGTGTCGCGATGGTTTTCCAGATAGGCCAGCGCGGCCGCGTACATGGTGGCCCCGAAGCCGCGCACGAAGCGGGCGCCGGCCGGCTCTTCCGCCGCGCCCGCCTCGGCCGGCGTGCAGTCGGCGAGTGCCTGGCGGTAGGCATCGATCTGGCTGTCGATCAGCGCCGCCAGCCGGCGCTGCGGCAGGAGATGGGCATACATCACCAGGAACAGGAAGTCGGAGCGGAAGAAATCGGCCGCCGGCGGGCGCAGCAGCCCGTCGCGCAGCGCCTCCAGCCCGTTCAGCGTCAGCCGGTAGACCTTCTTGTCCGGGCGGTTCTTCTGGCTGAGCGCCGTCGCGGTCAGCAGCCCGTCCTCGGCCAGCCGCTGCAGGGCGGGATAGATGCTGCCATAGGTGGCGGTCTGGAAATGGCTGAAACGGCCGCTCTCCAGCGCCTTCTTGATCTCGTAGCCGGTGGCCTCGCCGTCGCTGAGGATGGCCAGGCAGAGCGTGCGCACGTCCATGTCAGACCCCCGAAAGATAAGACATTATATCCCAGATCTAGATATCTCAGTATGACATATTGTAAACGCGGCGCCGTCGGCGCCCGCCGCCATCCCACTGGAAATGCGTATGGATCAGGCCGTGCCGGTGGCGTAGCGCGCCAGCACCGGCAGGCGGTAGAGCCCGCCCTCCCGCCAGGGGGAAAGCCGGTCGAGGATCGCGGGCGCCAGTGCCGCCTCCTCCTCCGCCGTCGCCGGGCGGCCGAGGGCAAGGTCGAGCGGCGCCGCCCAGAAGCGGTCCGGCGCGGCCGCCTTGCGTTCGGCCCCCAGGACGTGTTCGGCGACCCCGGCAAAGCCGGCGGCGGTGAAGGCGGCGGCCAGCCGGCCGGCTTCGGCAAAACGCAGGCGCAGGGTGCCGTGGATATCGTCGGTGCGGCCCAGCACGTCCGCGATTGCCGCCCCGATCGCG
>CAZEQG010000090.1:706-7683 GCA_964514295.1 uncultured Alphaproteobacteria bacterium | reverse complement strand
GAACATCAGCCCGAAGCGGCAGGTGGCGCGGTCGAAGAGACCATCGGCCAGCGGCAGCCGCCCGGCATCGCACACCGCCGTGGCAAGCCAGGAGAAGCCCCTGGCGGCGGCGCGCCGGCGGGCCTCGGCCAGCATCGCCTCCGACAGGTCCGTCGCCAGCACGAAGCCCTGCGGCCCGACCAGCCGGGCGGCGGTGAGCGCCGGTTCGCCGGCACCGCTCGCCAGATCGATCAGGCGGTCCCCCGCCGCCACCCCGGCCGCCTCCAGCAGCGGCAGGTTGAAGCGGTCGGCCATGCGCTCGGTCGGCTCGGCCCAGCGCACATAGGCGGCGCTGCGTGCCTGCCAGTGCCGGCGCTGGTCGCCGACCGTCAGGCCGGCCATGCTGCTAAAGCTCGTTGCGGGGATCGAAGCCGACGTCGCGGCGGGCGGCGTTGATGGTCACGGTGAAGCCCGCCACCACGTCGATCGCGGTCATCGCCAGCAGCAGGAAGAAGGTGCCGGTGCCGAAGGCCGGCACGCTGAGGAACAGCACCAGGCAGAGCGCGAACAGCGCCATCGACAGCGCGTGGTCGATGGCCGAGGCGCTGGCCGTGCGGGTGGATTTCAGGATTTCCAGGAACAGCAGCACGAGCCCCAGCAGCACGATCAGCTCGGCCACCGACAGCGTCAGCGTTGCCCCGGAGACCAGGCCGATGCCCAGGAATACGCTGCCCGGGGCTGCCAGCCCCAGCAGCGCCGTGAGCGCATAAAGCGCCACCGCGACGACGAGCAGGGGAACATGGCGGATCATCTCGGCTCCCGGCCGGGTCAGGGGGAGGGTGGCGATCAGACCGTCAGGTCCATCCGCCGGCCGGTCGCGCCCTGCCCGCCCGGCGTACGGCCGGCGCCGTCCGTGCGGGCGTCGATGGTGGCGGCCTCGGAACTGACGCCCCGGCGCGTGTTCTTGGAATCGCGGGTGCCGCGCTGCGCATCGGTGCGCCCGGTGGCACTGGCGGCCTGCGCCGTCTCGGTGCGCACCGCCCGGGCCACGCCCTGCGCGGCGGCATTGGCCACCACGGCGGCACCGCTGGGCTGCGGCGCCTGCGCCGTGGGCAGTGGCGGAGGCATGGCGTTCACTTGCATGGACGAATAATGCGCCGGATCGCCGGGCGGGGCAATCACTGTCGGTGCGCCGTCCGGCCCCGTGGCGCCGCCTACCCGCCTGCCTCCACAACCGTGCGCACCGCGAAGTCGACATAGCCGGTGACCAGCTCGTCGCCGGTGGCGGCGACCCGGAAGGCGAGCGCGTCCATCATCCGGTGGAGGGAGCGGCGCTCGCGATCGAGGATGCCGGAGACGCCGCAGTTCATGAAATAGGTGCCGGGGGCGAGTGCGCACAGGAACTCGAAGCGCACCCGCACGCGCTCGCCCGCCTTGCGGTCGGGTGCTTCATGCGGCCGGGCGGAGGCGGCCCCGCCCAGATCGAGCCCGGACTGGTTCTTGATCTGCATGCCATAGAGCGGGGCGCCGACATCCTGCTCGAAGGCCACCTCATAGGTGAAGGTGTAGCGCTGCCCGGAGGTCAGCAGCGTGCAGCGCCGGCCGGCGGCATCCACGATATGCGGGTCGGCGATGCGCGCCCCCACCTCCAGGAAGTTGATGGGATAGGCGGCCAGCGTCGGGTCCGGCAGTTCCGGCATGGCCTCGGCCGGGCGCCAGGCGGCGATGCGGGCCGCCACCTCCGGCTGCTGCTCGGCCGGCGCGTTCACCAGCCGCTGATAGAGCATGGTGACGGGGCGCGAGGGGCCGTCGGCCAGGATGCGGCCCTGGTGCATCAGCAGCGCCCGGCCGCAGAACTGCGCCACCAGACCGACGGCGTGGCTGACGAACAGGATGGTGCAGCCGGCCGCCTGGAGCTGTTCGATGCGGGCCAGGCACTTGCGCTGGAACGCCTCGTCGCCGACCGCCAGCGCCTCGTCGACGATCAGCACCTCCGGATCGACCATCACCGCCACGGCGAAGGCGAGGCGCACATACATGCCGCTGGAATAGGTGCGCACCGGCTGGTCGATCACCGGGCCGATGTCGGCGAAGGCCAGGATGTCGTCGAAGCGGGCGTCGATCTCTTCACGCGAGATGCCGAGGATCGAGGCGTTGAGATAGACGTTCTCGCGGCCGCTGAACTCGGGATTGAAGCCGGAGCCGAGTTCCAGCAGGGCCGCCACCCGGCCGTTCACCGCAACCTCGCCGGCGCTCGGCGTCAGCGTGCCGGCAAGGATCTGCAGCAGTGTGGACTTGCCCGAGCCGTTGCGCCCCACCAGCCCGACCGTCTCGCCGCGGGCGATCTCGAAGCTGGCATCGGTAAGGGCGTGCACCTCGCGGTAGAAGCGCCGGCCGGTGCGCCAGACGAGCTGCTTCAGCCGGTCGACCGGCCGGGCATAGACGGCATAGGCCTTGGACAGGCCGCGGGCCCGGATCATCGGTTCAGACGACATCGGCGAAGCTGTGCTTGGTGCGGGCGAACCAGTAGAGGCCGTGCCAGGCGACGAACAGGCCGAGCGCCAGCCCGCCGGCATAGCTCGCCGGGTCGGGCAGCCGGCCCCACAGCAGCACGTCGCGCGTCGCCTCGATCACCGGGGTCAGGGGGTTGAGGTGAAGCAGCGGGCGCAGCGCCTCCGGCACCGCCTCGACCGGATAGAACACCGGGCTGACGAACAGCAGCAGCATGATGGCCAGCCGGATGATCTGGTCGATGTCGCGCAGGAACACGCCGAGCGAGGCGAGGAACCAGGTGAGCCCGAGCGTCAGTAGCACCAGCGGCAGCCACACCACCGGCAGCAGCAGGGCCGTCCAGCCCGGCGGGTGGCCGAACGCCACCAGCCCGGCCAGCAGGATCGCCACGGCGATGGCGGCATGGAACAGCGCACCCCCCATCACCACCACCGGAAGCACCTCCAGAGGAAACACCACCTTCTTGACGTAGTTGGCGTGCTGGACCACCAGGCTCGGCGCCCGTGACAGGCATTCGGCCATCAGCGCGTGGACGATCAGGCCGCTGAACAGCACCAGCGGATAGGCCACTTCCGGGGCATCGGCGAGGCCGGGAAAGCGGGCCTTGAAGACGACGCCGAAGACGAAGCCATAGATCGCCAGCAGCAGCAGCGGGTTCACCACCACCCACACCAGCTCCAGCGCCGCCCCCTTGTAGCGGTCGCGGATCTCGCGCTCGATGAGCTGGCGCATCAGGAAGGGCTGGCCGAACAGGGTGCGCCAGAACAGCGCGGGCATGCCGAGATAGCGTGCCGGCGTCATCCGAGCCAGCCCTTGGCGAGCGCGTAATAGTGCCGGTAGGCGTCCGGCGCGCGCTCGAACAGCTCGCGCCACACGTCATGCACCACCTCGCCCTCGGCGCCGTCGATCAGGGCGGCGAGCGCCGGCAGCTTCGGCCCGTGGAAGTGGATGATCGGTGCGGCATCGTTGCGGCCCCAGTAGGGCTTCCAGTTGAAGGCCGGCGGCAGGCGTTCCCAGCGGCCGGCAAAGAATTCATTGTACACGGCCTGGTCGTAGGCGGTGGCGCCAAGCCGGGCGGCCGACAGCGCGATCAGCCCGTCATAGCTCTGCTTCAGGCAGGCCACGTTCAGCAGCATCGAGCCGCTGTTGAAGTAGCTCCATTCGTCCGGCCCGAACTCCGGTGCCGCCGCCAGGGTGGCCGGGCGCAGGCCCGACAGCTCGACCTCGTCCTGGAACATCACGTCGCAGTCGGTGTAGAGCACGAACTCGTCGGCCTGCTCGATGCGGGCGATCTCCATGCGCAGATAGGCCCCGGCGGCGATACGGTGGCGGTAGCCGGGGCCTTCCGGGCGGGCCAGGATCGCCGGCAGCAGCGGCGTGCGCGCGTGGTGGACGCTGACCCCGGCCGAGGCGAGCTGCCCGATCAGCGGATGCTCGCCGCCGTCATAGATGAGCTGGGGGGAAAGGCTGGTGCGCGCGCGGGCCGAGGCGACCGCCACGCGCAGCATGCCGGCATAGCGCTCCAGCCCATCCTCGTTGATGCAGAAGTACCATTTCATCGCGGGCGCCGTCATAGCACGGCGGATTCCCCGCGTGCCAGGAAAGCCGCCGGCCGCTAGCCCCGCTTCGGCTTGAAGGAGCCGGCCAGCGCCCGCACCGCCGCGTCATGGGCCATGCTGCCGCGCTGCGGCGGCTGGCGCACCGGGCGGGTGGTGCTCATGGTGGTCTGCGCCCGGCCGGTGAGGGCGCTTGCCAGCGCCTCGATGGCACTGCCGCGCAGGTCGGGTGACACCGCCGCCTTCGGCCGGGGCGCCGGCTTGTCGGGCCGGGCCATGCGATGCTCGGTGCGCTGCACGGCCAGCAGGCACAGCGTGTCGAGGAAGGGCCGCAGCAGCGCTTCGGCCAGCTTCTGATCCTCCCCCGCCCAGCGCGCCAGCAGCTTGGCCGCCCGGCTGCGGTTTCCGAAGGCGGCTGCCAGCGCCTCGCGCGCCTTGGTCTCCAGATAGACGTTGCTCATCTCTGCGTGATTCCCCGCCGGTCCGCGCTGCCTGCCATCATATCACGGTTGCCGGCGCCGCGGTGTGCGCTAAGCTTTGTTCCAGGGAGCCGAACATGCCGATTCAGGGACTGGACCACTTCACCGTTCACACCGCCGACCGCCCGGGCACGGTGGACTTCTACTGCCGGGTGCTGGGCTTCTCGACGGGCGCCCGTCCGCCTTTCGCCTTCCCTGGGGAATGGCTCTACATCGACGGCCGGCCGCTGCTGCACCTGGTCGACAATCCCGATGCCCCGGGCGGGCGCTCCAGTCTCGACCATGTGGCGCTGGCGATCGACGATCCGGAGGCGATGGCCGCCAGGCTGGACGCCAATGGCGTGCCCTATGAGGCGCGCGGCGTGCCCGGCTCCGACCGGGTGCAGTATTTCCTGCACGATCCGAACGGGGTGAAGATCGAGCTGCAGTTCACCGCCAAGGCCGGCATGAGCCGGCCGCCGCCCGGGCTGAAGCCGGCCTAGGGCGCCACCGGAAAGGAGGTTGCCATGCGTTGCCTCGTGCTGCTGTTCCTGGCCGTGCTGCTGGCCGTTCCGGAACGCCCGGCGCGGGGCGATGCCGGCGACGTGCTGTCGGCGGTTGTACAGGTCGAGGCCCGGGTGCCGCCCGATGCCCGCTCCGCCCGCACGCTCGGCACCGAGCGCAAGGGCAACGGCGTGCTGATCGGCGCCGAGGGGCTGATCCTGACCATCGGCTATCTGGTGATGGAATCCTCGGAGGTCACCGTCACCGGGCCCGGCGGGGTGAAGCTTCCGGCCACCGTGGCGGGATATGACTACGACACCGGCTTCGGCCTGCTGCGCACTGCCATCCCGCTCGCCGCCACGCCCCTGGAGCTGGGCGATTCCGCGGCGGTGAGGCCGCGCGACCGGGCGCTGGTCGCGGCCTATGGCGGGGCGGCGGCGGCGGTGCCGGCCTTCGTTGTGTCCAAGCGCGAGTTTGCCGGCTATTGGGAGTACCTGCTGCCGGAGGCCATCTTCACCAGCCCGCCGATCGCCGAGTTCGGCGGCGCGGCGCTGATCGGCCAGGATGGCCGGCTGCTTGGCATCGGCTCGCTCTATGTGCCCGATGCGCTGGGCGGCGGCACGGGGGTGCCCGGCAACATGTTCGTGCCGATCGACGCGCTGAAGCCGATCCTGGCGGACCTGTCGCGCGGCCGCACCGCGCCGGGTCCGCGCCGGCCCTGGCTGGGGCTGACCTCGGAGGAGCTGCGCGGGCGCCTGTTCATCAGCCGCGTGCAGCCCGACAGCCCGGCCGCCAAGGCGGGGCTGGAGAGTGGTGACATCGTGCTCGGCGTCGGCGACCAGAAGGTCGAGGGGCTGGCCGATTTCTATCGCAAGCTGTGGGCGGCGGGACCGGCCGGGTCGGTGATCGAACTGCGCGTGCTGCAGGGCAGCGACCTGCGCAGCATCCGGGTCGAGACGGCCGACCGCCTGCGCTTCCTGAAGCTCGACCGGACCTACTGACGGCCGGGCGGCAGGCCTCCGGCACCGTGCCGGAGGCCCGCGGCCGGTCTCAGGCGGCCTTGACCGGGATCTTGCGTACCGGGTTGGCCGCTTCCGCGCGCTTGGGCAGCGTCACCGTCAGCACGCCCTTGTCGAAGCTGGCGGCAACCGCCTCGGGATCGACCGTGTCGGGCACGCGGAAGCTGCGCCGGAAGCTGCCATAGCGGCGCTCGACCAGATGGACGGCGTCCTTCTCCTCGTCGCGCTCGAAGCGCTTCTCGCCCTTCATGGTCAGGATGCCGTCCTGCAGCGACACCTCGACGTCCTCTTCGGACAGGCCGGGCAGCTCCACGGCGAGCGTGATCGCGGCATCGCTCTCCTTCACGTCGGTCGCCGGCACCAGGGTGCCGCCGGCCGGCCAGCCGGCATCGGTGGCTGCCGCCAGCCCGCGGCCCCCGAAGAAGCCGTTGAACAGGCGGTCGAACTCGCTGCGGAAGGCGGCATAGGGATCGACAAAGGCCGGAGCGGGCGTCCGGCGGCTGATTTCCTCGGCCATGATCTGCTCCTTGGCTTGTATCATCGTGGCGCATCCCCGAAGGGATGGCGCCGGACCTTCCGGATGGAAGATCTGCCAGGGGAGTTGGTAATGCCTGCCGGCGTCGTCCATTGACCTGAATCAAGACCGCCGCCGGCAACCGCAGCTTTGATCAGGCTCAAGGCGGCGGCCCGGAAGACCGTGCCTGGATGGCTGCCTGGTGCCCGGCTTCGGCGCGGCTGCGGATATCGGCCAGCAGCGGCGCCGGGATGTCCACCCCTTCCGTCGCTGCCCGGCGGCGGGCCGCCAGGCGGCGGTCGCCGGGCAGCCTGGCGCCCGGCTGTGCCAGGATCGCCGCGATCATCTCCTCGGTGCGGGCCGCGCTGTCGCGCCCGCCATGGAAAGCGGCGGGGTCGAACAGCAGGATCAGGTGCCCGACCAGCGGCGGCGCCCC
>CAZEQG010000090.1:0-632 GCA_964514295.1 uncultured Alphaproteobacteria bacterium | reverse complement strand
TCCACCATCAGCGCCAGGGCGGCCCCCTTCGGCCCCCCCAGCGGGGCCATGGTGCCGGCCAGCCCTGCATTGGCATCGGTCGTCGGCCGGCCCTCGGCGTCCAGCGCCCAGCCGAGCGGGATCGCCTCGCCGCGCCGGGCGGCCAGCACCACCTTGCCGCGCGCCACCTGGCTGACCGACAGGTCGATGACCAGCGGCGGCGCCCCCGCCCGCGGTGCGGCGAAGGCGATGGGATTGGTGCCGAACAGGCCGCGGTGCCCGCCCCAGGGGGCGATCGCCTGCGGCGTGTTGGAAAAGGTCAGCGCCATCAGCCCGCGCGCCGCCGCATCTTCGACCGGATGGCCGGCGACGCCGAAATGGTGCGAGCGGGCGATGGCAAGGGCGGCCACGCCCGTTTCGCCGGCCCGCGCCACCGCCGCCTCCAGCCCGATCGAGATGGCCGGGAAGGCGAAGCCGCCCCGGGCATCGACCCTGAGCGCCGCCGTCCGGCTTTGGGCCAGCACCGGGCGGGCCTGGCCGTCCACCTTGCCGTTCCGCACCTGCTCGGCATAGACCGGCAGCCGGGCGGCGCCGTGGCTGGCGATGCCGTCGGCCTCGCGGCCGCAGTGGATGGCATGCACGGCCACGCCCTG
>CAZEQG010000089.1:0-9052 GCA_964514295.1 uncultured Alphaproteobacteria bacterium | reverse complement strand
TGCGGGCGGGTGGCGTGGCGGGGCGAGGCGGCGCCACCGGGCGTTCGGGCGGCGGCAGCAGGCGTTCCACCTGAAGGCCGCTGGTGCCGCCGCGCCCGCCATCGGGCTGCAGCTTCTCGTAGATGGACTTGTCCTGATTGGCCACGTCCATGCCGCCTGGCTGCACCGGGCGCAGCTTCGTCGGTCCGGGATCGGGACGCAGCACCGGGGCGATGGCCTCGCCCTGCGGGCCGGCACCCGAGGTATAGGCATACCACACGATGCCGGCAAAGGCCGCCAGCGAGGCCACCGTCACCACGATCGGCAGCAGCCTGAGGCCGCCCTCGCGCCGCGGCGCGGGGTCGGGCCTGAGGGCGCTGTCCGGATCGGGGCGAAGGCCCATCAGCGCAGTTCCTCCAGCGGCACCACGCCCATCACGCCGAGACCGGAGGCGATGACATGGGCCACCGCCTGCACCAGGGCCAGCCGTGCCATGGTGGCCGCGGCATCCTCCTCCTGGATGAAGCGCAGGCTGGCGTCATCCTTGCCCTTGTTCCACAGGGAATGGAAATCGGCAGCCAGATCATGGAGATAGAAGGCGATCCTGTGGGGCTCCTGAGCTTCTGCGGCGGCCTCCACCAGGCGCGGCCACTCGGCCATGCGGCGGATCAGGGCAAGCTCGTCCGGGTCGGTCAGCGGCGACAGGTCGGTTGCCGCCCAATCGACGGCGGCCAGCCGGCCGGCGGCGTGGCGCAGCACCGACCGGCAGCGGGCATGGGCGTACTGGACATAGAAGACCGGATTGTCGCGCGACTGCTCGGTGACCTTGGCATAGTCGAACTCCAGCCCCTGGTCGCTGCGCCGGGTCAGCATGATGAAGCGCACCACGTCGCGGCCCACGGCCTCGATCACGTCGCGCAGCGTCACGAAGGTGCCGGCGCGCTTGGACATGCGCACGGGCCGGCCGCCATCCAGCATCTGGACAAGCTGGCAGATCCGCACCTCGAGCCGGCCCTGGCCGCCGGTCACCGCCCCCACCGCCGCCTGCAGGCGCTTGACATAGCCGGCATGGTCGGCGCCCCAGACATCGATCATCAGCGGCGTGCCACGCCGGAACTTGTCCAGGTGATAGGCGATGTCGGAGGCAAAATAGGTCCAGGAGCCGTCCGACTTCCGCAGCGGCCGGTCCACGTCGTCGCCGAAGGCGGTGGCGCGGAACAGGGTCTGCGGCCGCGGCTCCCAGTCCTCCGGCGCCTTGCCCTTGGGCGGCTCCAGCACGCCGACATAGAGATGGCCGGCGGCCTCCAGCACCTTCAGCGCCTCCTCGACGCCGCCCCCCTCCACCAGGGCACGCTCGGAGGAGAAGCGGTCCATCGTGATGTTCAGCAGCGCCAGATCGGCCCTGATCTCCTCCATCAGGAAGTCGATGGCAAAGCGGCGCACCGGGGCCAGCCATTCCGCCTCCGGCAGGTCGCGCCAGCGCCCGCCGTCGCGCTCGGCCAATGCCCGCCCGACATCCTTCAGGTATTCGCCCGGATAGAGCCCCTCGGGGATCGGCGGGATCGCCTCGCCCAGGGCCTCGCGGTAGCGCAGATGGGCCGAGCGGGCGAGCACGTCCACCTGCGCCCCGGCATCGTTGATGTAGTATTCGCGGGTCACCTGCCAGCCGGCCTTGGCCAGCAGCAGCGCCAGCGCATCGCCCACCACCGCGCCGCGGGCATGGCCGGCCGTGAGCGGCCCGGTAGGGTTGGCCGAGACATATTCCACATTCACCCGCCGCCCCGCCCCGGCCGTGGAATCGCCATAGGCCGGACCCGCCGCCAGGATGGCACGCAGCACCGCCTCCCAGGGCGCGCGGGTCAGGCGCAGGTTGAGAAAGCCGGGCCCGGCCACCTCCGCCGCCGTCACCTCCGGCCGGCCCCTGAGCCGGGCCGCCAGTCCTTCGGCGATGGCGCGGGGCGGCTTGCCGGCCGCCTTCGCCAGCACCATGGCCGCATTGGTCGACAGGTCGCCATGGCCCGCCTCGCGCGGCGGCTCGACCGCCACCTTTGCCAGATCCAGCCCGGGCGCAAGCTCGCCAGCCGCCATCATCGCCTGCAGCTCGGTCTCAACAATAGCCTTGAAGCTCTTGAAAATATTCATCAGGTCCGTGCGTGTATGTTGAACAGTCGGTCGTGCTCGTCGAGCGCGAAGCGGTCAGTCATGCCGGCGATGTAGTCGGCCACCACGCGCGCCGTGGCGTGGCCGCCGGGCCCGTCCGTGCCGGCCTGCCACTCGGTCGGCAGGCAGCTCGGCTCCGCCAGCAGCCCGGCGAACAGCGACTGCACCACCTGGCGCGCCTTCAGCGACATCCGGTTCACCCGGTAGTGGCGATACATGCGGTGAAACAGGAATGCCTTCACCGGGCCATTGTTGGCCTCCATTTCGGGCGAAAAGGCGACCAGCGGCCGCGGCATGGCGCGCACCGCCTCGACCGAGCGCGGCGCGGCCTCGGCGATGCGCCGTCTGGTCTCTGCGATCACGTCGGTGACCATGGCGTTTATCATGCGGCGCACGGCCTCGTGGATCAACCGTTGCGTCTCGATATTGGGGTATTGATCCAGCAGGCTACGAAATATGGGTCCGACAAGGGGGAGTTCCAGCAGATCCTCGATGCTGAACAGCCCGGCCCGCAGCCCGTCGTCGATATCATGGTTGTTATAGGCGATGTCGTCGGAGAGTGCTGCCACCTGCGCTTCCGGCCCGGGCTGGGTGGCAAGGTCCAGCGGATACTCGCGGTCGAAGGCGGCGATGCCCGGTGGCGGCTGGCGGCCGGCGCCGGCAATCGGGCCATTGTGCTTGACCGTGCCCTCCAGGGTCTCCCAGGTCAGGTTCAGGCCGTCGAAGGCGGCATAGCGCCGCTCCAGCCGGGTCAGCACGCGCAAGGTCTGGTCGTTGTGGTCGAAGCCGCCATAGCCGGCCATGGCGGCGTCCAGCGCCTCCTCGCCGGCATGGCCGAAGGGGGGATGGCCGAAGTCATGGGCCAGCGCCAGGGCCTCGGCCAGGTCCTCGTTCAGCCCCAGGGCGCGGGCGATGGAGCGGGCGATCTGCGCCACCTCCAGGCTGTGGGTCAGGCGGGTTCGGTAGTAGTCGCCCTCATGGCTGACGAACACCTGCGTCTTGTGCTTGAGGCGGCGGAAGGCGCCGGAATGGATGATGCGGTCGCGGTCGCGCTGGAAGGCCGTGCGGTCGGCGGCTTCCGGCTCGTCATGGCGCCGCCCGCGCGAGCGCGCAGGATCGGAGGCGAAGGGCGCGATGGGAGGTGTGGCGGCCGGCATGGCCGGGAAACTATCCCCGCCCCCGTCCTGACGCAACGAAACCGGGGCCGGGCGGGCGCGCCCGTCCGCTGCTCTTTTGCCCCCGCCCCTCTTCCGCCGCCGCGCGCTGGCGCCTACATGGGAAGCACTGCTAGGATGGGAGCCATCATGGACGCCGACCTTGCCACGCCCGCGCGCCGGGTGATGCTGACCGAGAATGCCGCCCGCCGGGTGGCCGAGCTGATCGCCGCCGAGGGCTCGGCCGTGCCGCTGGTGTTCCGCCTGGCGGTCTCGGGCGGCGGCTGCTCGGGCTTCCAGTACGGCTTCAGCTTCGACGACACGGTGCGCAGCGACGACCAGGTGTTCGAGCGCGACGGCGTGCGGCTGGTGGTCGACGAGGTCTCGCTCGACCTTCTGGCCGGCGCCGAGATCGACTACGTCGAGGAACTGATCGGCAGCTCCTTCCAGATCCGCAATCCCAATGCCGCCTCCTCCTGTGGCTGCGGCAGCTCGTTTTCCGTCTGAACCGACATCCCGCCTTGGTGAAGATCGCCAGCTTCAACGTCAACTCGATCAAGGTCCGCCTGCCGAACCTGCTGGTCTGGCTTGAGGAGGCGGCGCCCGATATCGTGGTGCTGCAGGAGATCAAGTGCGAGGAGCCGGCCTTTCCGGCGCTGGAGCTTCAGGCGGCCGGCTACCACAGCGTGGTCCTGGGCCAGAAGACCTACAACGGCGTCGCCATCCTCAGCCGGCAGCCGGCAGAAGACGTGCTGCGCGGGCTGCCGGGCGACGACGGCGACGCGCAGGCGCGCTATCTGGAGGCGACGGTGGCGGGGGTTCGGGTGGCGGCGATCTACCTGCCCAACGGCAACCCCGCCCCTGGCGAGAAGTTCGACTACAAGCTCGCCTGGATGGACCGGCTGAACGCCAGGGCCAGGCTGCTGCTGGAAACCGAGATGCCGGTGGTGCTGGCGGGCGACTACAATGTGATCCCCGAGCCGCGCGACGCCTATGACGCGGCGGCCTGGGAAGGCGACGCCCTGTTCCGGCCGGAGAGCCGGCGGCGCTTCCGGGCCCTGCTGAACCTCGGCTACACCGACGCCTTCCGGGCCATCCATCCCGAGCGCATCGCCTGGACCTTCTGGGATTACCAGGCCGGACGCTGGCCGCGCGACGAAGGCATCCGCATCGATCACCTGCTGCTGTCCCCGCAGGCCGCGGACCGGCTGGAGGATGCCGGCATCGACAAGGCCCCGCGCGGCCGCGAGAAGGCCTCCGACCACACGCCGATCTGGTGCCGCCTGCGGTGAGCCTGCCGCCGGACCCGTTCCTCATCGACTGGAACACGGCGACGGACAGGCAATGGAACGGGCTGCTGGCACGCTGCCACCGGCCGACCCTGACCCAGACCTTCGCCCATGCAATGGCAAGCGCGGCCATCGAGGGCTGGCGCGTCGATGCCGGGATCATCCATTTCGCCGGCCAGCCGATCGGGCTGGTGATGGTGCAGTGGCGCAAGGTGATGGGGCTGTTCCACATCTGCCGGCTGGACCGCGGGCCGCTGTGGCTGCATCCCGAAATACCGGGGGAGATGCAGAAGCTGGTGCTGGTGCAGATCCGCCGCCGCTACGGCCCCTGGCGCGGCCGCTTCCTGACCTTCCGCCCCGAACTGCCGGACCGCCCGGAGATCCGCGCGCAGATGAAGGCGGCCGGCTTCACCCGACGGGAGGAGGGCTATCAGACGATCTGGCTGGACCTCGGCGCCGAGGAGGCGGCGCTGCGCGCCGGGCTCAGGCAGAACTGGCGCAACGCGCTGGCCCAGGCCGAGCGCGCCGGGCTGACGGTCGAGGAGGACGCGCAGGGCCGACTGATCGACTGGCTGCTGCCGCTCTACGAGGCCGACCGGGCGGAGCGGGCCTATCCCGGTCCCTCGGGCAGGTTCCTTGCGCTGTGGCTCAAGTCGGGCGGCGGCTGGCGGCTGTACCGGGCGCTGGCCGGGGGCGAGCCGGTCGCCGCGGTGCTGCTGCTGCCGCATGGCCGGGCCGCGACCTACCAGGTGGGCTGGACCTCGCCTGAAGGGCGCCGCCGGCGCGCCCACCACCTGCTGCTGTGGCAGGCGGCGCTGCGGCTGAAGGCCGCCGGCTGCCGCTGGCTCGACCTCGGCGGCATCAGCGCCGGACGGGCGCCGGGAGTGACCCGGTTCAAGCAGGGGCTGGGCGGCGAGGAGGTGACGCTGGCCGGCGGCTACTCCTGACGCCGGCGCCTTGGCACCGGCCGGGCAATCCCCCTAGTATCCCTGGCGATCTGGAGATCTTCGGCCATGCACCGATCCCTCGGCCAGGCAAAGGAGCTGCTGCAGCGGGCGGTGAACCCGGCCATTCGCATGGGCCTGGAATTCTACATCGCCGTCCATCCCGGCGACCGCCTGCCCCAGCGCCGGCTGCTTGACCCGGTCGCCCTGCCGCCGGCGCTGCTGCCGCATCTATTCGTGATCGACGTGCTGCCCGGCGGCGCAGGCTTCCGCATGCGCCTGATGGGCACCCATCAGGTGGGCGCCTATGGCCGCGACTTCACCGGCCGGCGCCTCGTCGATGCCGAGATTCCCGGGATCAGCCGGTCGGCCACCTACGCCATGCTGGGGCCGGTGGCGCGCCGCGGCGAGCCCGGCTACTTCCGCGGCCCGACCGCGTTCCGCTTCCAGGACGACTACGAGACCCACGAGCAGGTGCTGCTGCCCTTCGCCGGCGAGGGGGCGGAGGTGGCGATGATCTGCGGCGTCATCCACTTCGAAGGGCACTACGAGGACTATGGCCCGACGGCACCGCGCCGGAGCGGCTCTAGCGCACCGGACCGTGGGGGCTGAGGCGGATCCCGCGGCGCAGGCGCTGCCAGGCAAGCTTGGCCGGATCGGCGATCATCGGGCCGGGTGACTCGACGACCAGGATGTCGGCCGCGATCGGCGCGAAGTCGGCGCGGAAATGCACCGAGCTCTTGTTGCCCAGAAGGTTCATCGCCGTCGGCTCGATGCCGGCCACCCGGTACATCTCCTGGTCGGCCATCTGGCACTTGCGGCTGGCCACCACCACCCGCACGTCGCGAATGCGCAAGGCCGCCATCGGCCCCAGCGTCATCCGGGCGCCCTTGTAGAAGGGGCCGGTGCAGTTGACCCGCCCGTCGCCGATCCACTCCACCACGAAAGGCGCGTGGAACGGCTCGTCGCCGGGGATGGCCGAGCGGCCGCCCAGGGGGATGGTGATCTCCGCCCCCACCCCCGCCTGATGGGCGATCGCGGCGGCCTCGCCATCGGCGATCAGCCCCAGGGCGGCCTTCGGAGCGTCGGCGGCGACCATGGCGCGCAGCAGGCCGGTGGTGTCGGAATTGCCGCCGGCGCCGGGATTGTCCTGGGTGTCGGCCAGCACCACCGGCCGCCCGGCCCGGCGCGCGATGCGCAGCCCCTCGGCCACCGCCTCCGCCGGCTGCCAGAGCCGGCCGGCAAAGGCGCCCTCTGCCTTCTCCACGGCATCGGCCAGGGCATCGACCGCCTTGCGCACCCGGTCGGGATCGGCGCCATAGCCGAACACCGCCGCCCCGCAATGATAGATGTCGGCGGCCGGGAAGCCGGGCGTGAAGGACAGCGTGACATCCCCGCCCCTCTCCAGATCTTCCAGCATCTCGTAGAGCCCCTGGGCCGGCTCCATCATGGTGCACTGGAAGTTGAGGGGGATGAGGAAGGGGATCTGGCGGAAATGCGGGCGCACCGCGCCGCTGCCCTTCAGGATGCCGTCGAGGTGGCGGGCGGCGCGGCGCCCGGTCGCGGCCATGTCGATATGCGGATAGGTGCGGTAGGCGACCATTGCCTGGGCGCCCTTGACCATCTCGGGCGTGGTGTTGGAGTGCAGGTCGAGGCTGGCGACGATCGGCACATGCTCGCCCACCACCTTTCGCACGCGCCGGATCAGTTCGCCCTCGCCATCCTCCAGATGGGCCGCCACCATGGCCCCGTGCAGGCACAGATAGACCGCATCGTAGCGCCCGCCGGCGGCAAGCCCGTCGAGGATCATGCCGGCGATGCGCTCATAGGCATCCTCGGTGACCTCGGCCGAGGGGGAGGCTGCGGCCCAGGCGGTCGGCCACAGCTCGTGGCGCGATTCGCGCGCCGCCTCGATGAAGCCGGCGATCGGCAGGTTGATGCCGGCGACCGCGTCGAAGATCTCGCCGCCGCGCAGCAGCCCGGGCCAGCCGCCGCCGCGCGTGAACTCCTCGTAGGTCGCGGGCGACGGCGCGAAGGTGTTGGTCTCGTGCTGGAATCCGCCGATCGCGATGCGCGCCATCAAAATCTCCTGTCCTGGATTCGGCCGACAAACTGGAACAGATGGCGCCCGTCGGGCAAGCGCGGCAAAATTGCGCCGGCATAATGGCGGTTTTCTGGCGCAGCGGGGTTGCCGCCACCGGGGGGGACAAGCCATATCCGCGGAACCCCTGGTCCTCGACCCCCTCCCCTCGGCAAGGAAAGCGGACAAAGATGGAATTCGACACGTCGATGCTGGTCCCTCTGTTCCAGGTGATCATGATCGACATCGCGCTCGCGGGAGACAACGCGATCGTCATCGGCATGGCGGCCTCGGGGCTGCCCAAGGAACAGCGCAACCGGGTGATCTTCGTCGGCATCGTCGCAGCGACGGTGCTGCGCATCGTGTTTGCGATCTTCACCACGCAGCTCCTGGCCATCGTCGGCCTGCTGCTGGTGGGCGGCCTGCTGCTGCTGTGGGTGAGCTGGAAGCTGTGGCGCGAGCTGCGCAGCGGCCACAAGGAGGAAGAGGAGGCGGTCGAAAGCCTGGACCAGGCGGTGGGCGATGCCGAGGCCGGCAACGGCACTGCCGGCGAACCGCCCCGCAAGTCCTTCCGCGACGCGGTGGTGCAGATCATCATCGCCGACGTGTCGATGTCGCTGGACAATGTGCTGGCCGTGGCCGGTGCCGCCCGCGACCATGTCGAGGTGCTGGTGATCGGGCTGGTCATCTCGATCGCCCTGATGGGCCTCGCCGCCAACTGGATCGCCCGGCTGCTGCAGAACCACCGCTGGATCGCCTATGTCGGCCTGCTGGTCATCCTCTATGTCGCCATCGAAATGACCTGGCGCGGTTTCCAGGAAGTGATGCCGCACATGAACCAGGCCCTCGCCGGCATGGTTTGACGGCGGGCGGCGCTGCGCTATCGTGTTGGCATGCGCAGCGCCGCCGTCATCCTGTGTCTCCTCGTCGGCCCCGGCCTCGCCGGCTGCGCCCAGGCGCCGCGCGAGGCGGGTGCGTGCCATGTCGTCAGCCTGCCCGGCGCGGCCCGGCCGGCCGGCGAGACGCCGGTCCTGAACGACGCCGAGGCGATCTACGCCTTCGATTGCCTGCAGGCGCCGCTGGACCTTGCCTATGCCATGGCGGGGCCGCCCTACCGGCTGTGGCAGAGGGTGTCGGACCCGGCCTACACCTCCTCCCATCTCGATGCCCGGGCGATCGTGCGCATCTATGCCGACGCCACCGCGCTGCCGGCCTATGGCCGCTTCGAGGAAGGCGGCAAGGTGCCGCCGGGCGGCCGCATCGCCAAGGAAAGCCTGGTCATCGACCAGGCGCGCACCGCCCGTATCGGGCCGCTGTTCCTGATGGAGAAGCTGCCGGCCGGCAGCAGCCCGGCAACCGGCGACTGGCGTTACGCCGCCTGGCTGCCGGACGGCCGGCTGATGGGCGACAGCCACCCGCCAGCGGGCCCGGGCGCCGCCTCAGGCC
>CAZEQG010000088.1:0-9076 GCA_964514295.1 uncultured Alphaproteobacteria bacterium | reverse complement strand
CAGCGTGCCGCGCAGGTCCACGACCAGCCGCCACGCCGTGCCGACCGTCGCCCGCCACAGGTCGAACCAGTGGCCGCCGCCGCGCCGCTTCTCGATCACCAGTAGCCGGGCGAGCCGGGGCACGGCGCGGAACAGTGGCGCCGCCGGCGCGCCCGCGGCCACGGTGAAGCGGGCCGCGGGGTAGCGCTCGACCAATGCCGACAACAGCCCGGTCGACAGCACGGCATCGCCGATCCGTGTCGAGGTCACGAACAGAATGTCCATGGGCCGCCTTGTAGGGTGCTGCTTGCGCCTTGCCAAGGGCGGCCGGCGGACCCACTTGGATCGACATGGACACATTCCGCACCTGCCTGCCAGCGCGCGGCATCCTGGCTGTGAGCGGCGAAGACCGGACGGCCTTTCTCCAGGGGCTGGTGTCGAACGATGTCGCCCGGCTCGCCCCTGGCAGCGCCCAATGGGCGGCGCTGCTGACGCCGCAGGGCAAATACCTCTTCGACTTCTTCCTCGTGGCGGATGGCGAGGCCATCCTGATCGACGCGGAAAAGGCCCTGATCGAGGATCTCCGGCGCAAGCTGTCCGTCTATCGCCTGCGCTCCAGGGTGGTGCTGACGCCGCGGCCGGAGCTTTCGGTGTGGGTGGGCACCGATGCGCCGCCGCCCGGTGCCGTCGCCGATCCCCGCCTGGCCGAGGCCGGCTGGCGGGCGCTGCGCGACACACCGCTCGCCGATGCCTCGGGCACGCCCGACGACTACGACCGCCATCGCCTGGCGCTCGGCCTGCCCGATGGCCGGCGCGACATGGTGCCGGACAAATCCGTCCTGCTGGAATGCGGTTTCGACGAATTGGGCGGGGTGGACTGGAAGAAGGGCTGCTGGATGGGCCAGGAGCTTACCGCGCGGACAAAATACCGCGGCCTGATCAAGAAGCGGCTGCTGCCGGTGGAGATCGACGGGCCGGCGCCGGCTGCCGGCACGGTCCTGCAGCGGGAGGGCCAGGAGATCGGCGAGATGCGCAGCGCCAATTCCGGGCGCGGTCTGGCCTTGATCAGGCTCGACCGGCCCTGGGCCGAGGGGCCGATCGAGGCTGGCGAGGCCCGGCTTTCCGTGCGACCGCCTGCCTGGCTGCGGCTCGCCCCGGGCTGACATGCGGCCGGCCATCCTGTTCGGCGCCATCCCTTCGGATGATTGGGTTGGGGGCTGGCGCTTGGCACCATGCTGACATCGGCGAGACCCGCACGGGACCACAGGGCTTTTCAATCTTGTTGACGGTTAACAAGAAGGACGGCCAGCAAGCCGTCGCGGCGGGGCCGGTGCCCCCTGGCGCGATGCCCGCGCGACCCGGCGTGCTTGACCTCAGCGCGCTGAACGTCCTGTTGATTGACGGGTCGCGGTTCATGAATTCGCTGGTGATTTCGGTGCTGAAGGCCCTGAATGTCGGGCGCGTGTCGGTGGCCACGGACGGCGCGCAGGCGATCGAAATTCTTGAGACCTCGCTGATCATGGCCAAGGCGGGCATGCGGTTCGAGATCGACATCCTGGTGCTGGAGCGCTCGCTGCCGGTGCGCGATGGCGATGCCGTGCTGCGCTGGGTGCGCACCCATCGCGACGACGTGATCCGCTTCCTGCCGATCATCATGACCAGCGGCTATGCCACCGAGGCTGCGGTGCGCGAGGCGCGCGACCTCGGCGCCACGGAGTTTCTGGTCAAGCCCTTTTCGGTGAAGTCGCTGTGCGACCGCATCCTCAACATCATCAACAATCCGCGGCCCTTCGTGAAGGCGCCCGGCTTCTTCGGCCCCGATCGCCGGCGCAAGGTCGAGCCGCTGAACGGCGAGGAGCGCCGCAATGCCGGGCGGGCCGTGCGCGAAAGCCGCGAGGCGCCCTAGCGGGCAGCCGGTCAAAATTGTCGTAGGCAAGAATTTCTGCCTGACCATTGGCTAAATTTAATGTAATTGGTGCCTATGGCCAGACCCAAGCTTCCAATTCGTATGACCCCCGACCGCCACTACGAGGTTGATCGCCTCCGTGCGGTGGTATCCGCCAACGGCATCAAGGCGCCAACCGTGGCCGCGATGGTGAATATGCTGTGTGCCGGCAATGGCGCGCCGGAGCAGAACTTCATCGAGAATCTCGAACGCATGAAGGCTAAGGTCCTGGCGGGCGACATCAAGGATTTTGCAGCCTGATCGTGGCCGGCCAGGCGCATCGGCGCCGTTTTCCGGGAAAAGCCCTGTGATGGTGCAATTCTTCGCTGCGAATCCGTGGCGGTAACCCTCTTTGGCGCGGCGAAGGCGGACCGGCGGATCAGCCCAGTTCCAGCGTGGTGACGCCGTAGGTCCGCGGCAGCGGCAGGGCGGGCTGTGGGCCGCGATACATGCGCGCGGTCTCGAACACCGGCGCCATGCCATGGCGCTGCGCCAGGGCGATCGCTTCGGCATTCGGCGCCGGCAGGTCGAGGAAGACCATGTCCCCTTTTGCATGGGCCGCCAGGCGGCGGAACAGGAGGTCGGCGCCGGCCGGCGTATCGGCGAACAGCGGGCCGATCTTCCAGCCCTGCCGGCAGGCCCTGGCCACGCCATAGCCGGCGATGGCACCGTCCTCCACCAGCAGGCAGCCATGGCGGGTGCGGCTTTTGAGCCAGAGCCGCAGGAAGGTGTCACGCGGCCCGGGAAAGAACGGGCGGTCATAGCCGATGACGGCGCCTGCAAGGTCGGAGGTAATGTCTATCAGGCGGGGGTCGCGCGGCGCCGCGAGCCCCGGCGCGCCGGCGTGGCGGATATGGCGGAAGGCCGGCTCGAAGCCTGACTTGCGGTAGTTTGCCTGCTGCGCCACCACGCCGTCGAGCCCGACCACCCGCCCGCCCATCCGGTCCATGCCCGCCTGCCACAGTCGCCAGGCGATGCCGCGCCCGCGATAGGCCGGTGCGGCGATGTAGAGGCCGAGGAAACCGTAGCCGGCGCCATAGCCGACGACGGAGATGCTGGCGGCCGGCACCCCGCCGACCACGGCCAGAAGAAAGCCGCCGGGATCCTGCGCGCGGAAGCAGGCGGCATCCTCCACCCCCGGATTCCACCCCTCGGCGGCTGCCCAGTCGAGCACCAGGTCAAGGTCGGCTGCGGTCATGCTGCGGATGTCGACGGGTTCTGTCATGGGCCTTGGCGCGGCGAAGCTGAGGGGCGGCAAGTCTCGCCCCGTGATGGTGGCGTGGCAACCCCGCCGTATCGCAGGCGATATTGAAAACCATTCGCAAGTGCGACATAATCATGGGGCCAGGTTTCACATCCCGTTGAAGGTGTCCCATGCTGCATGCTTGCATGCCGCGGGCAAGCCGGGTGTGTGCCCGGCCTCGCCCCGGCCCATTGACCGTCGCGATCGCACTGGCCGTTGCCGCCGGCTCGCCCAAGCCGGCCACGGCACAGCAGGCTGCGCCCGTGCTGCTGCCCCCGGTGAACACCGAGGCACCGGCGCCGGCGCCAGAAGCGGGCCGCCTTGACCATGTCGCGCCAAGCGTGACGATCGATCGCGCACAATTCACGCTCCAGCCATCCGACCGCGCCAGCGACATCGTCGGGCGGATGCCGGGTGTGGTGATCTCCGGCCCGCCCGGAGAGAAGAAGGCATTCAGCCTTCGCGGTCTCACCTCCGACTTCAACCGGGTGGAGGTTGATGGCGTGCGGCCGCCAAGCTCTGGGCAGTCGCGCGTGTTTGAACTGATGAACGTGCCGGGCGACCAGTTGCAGAAGGTGGAGATCCGGCGCACGCCGACGGCGCGTGACGAGGCCGACGGGATCGCCGGCGTGATCGCCGTCGAAACCCGCGGCGTTCCGGCCCAGCCCACCCTCGATGTCACGGTTGCGGGCGGCCTGGAGACGGCGACCGACCAGCTCGGTAGCCGGGCGTCGGTCTATGCCGGCAGGCGCTTCAGCGAGGGATTCGGCGGGGTCGTTGCCGTGAACCGCGACCAGCGCACCATCACGAAGGTCAAGGACATGTCGGAGCGCACCTACTCCGGCGGACCCGGCGGCCAGGGCTTCCTGCGCGATGAGGAGGAACCCAAGGACTTCACCAACACCGATGGCTATGCGCTGGGCGAATACAGCTATGGCAGCGGCGAGATCCGCGTTCGGCCTTCCTTCCTGGTCGAGCGGACGGAGCTGGACAAGTGGCGTGACCAGTACAGGCGCGTGACCGGGCAGTATCAGGACCGCACGCTCACCAATGCAACAGAAGACACCAAGACCTTCAGCCTCTCCCTGCAGAACGAGCACCGCTTCGATCACGGCATCACGCTCAAGAGCCAGCTTGTCGCGGCCCGCACCACCTTTGACAGCACCTCCGACGAGCAGACCCTGAACGCCTCGCTAACCTTTACCAGCGGCAGTCGTGAATCGAGTGCAATTCGCGACACCCTCTACCAGATCGGCCAGGATCTGATGGTGCCGGTGTCACTTGCCGGCGCCAGCCACAAGCTTGGCTTCGGCTACCTCGCCAAGCGTTCCGACCGCACGAGCGATCGCGAGGTGTTTACCCTCGATGCCGCGGGTACGGCCAGCCAGAGCGCGGCGAACCTGGAAACCTCGCGGGAATCCGACTACGCCATCGACGAGACCTATCTTGCCGCCTACGTGATGGACGAGATCACCATCGGCAGCGTCACGATCGCGCCGGGCCTGCGCATCGAGAACTTGCGCGACGACATGAGCGGCGGCCGCGGCAGCGCCGATACCGAGCGTTCAGACCTGCTGCCTTCGCTACCCCTGACCTGGCGGATCACGGAGGCGCTCGCCTTCCAGGGTGGCATCGCGCGCACCGTCAACCGCCCCAAATTCGACGAGATCGCCCCCGGCATAACCCGCCGCGGCCAGCGCAGCTTCATCGGCAACCCCGACCTGAAGCCGGCCACCGCCTGGGGCTATGACGCCGGGATGAGCTGGACCGCGGCCGACCTTTTCCTCGGCATCAATGCGTTCCATCGCGACATCAAGGACGTGATCGAAAGCGCCGAGACCTCGACCAACACCTACGAGTTCCGCAACGTCGGTGACGGCTGGGCGCGCGGCGTGGAGTTGGAGCAGCGCTTCGCCATCGGCCATCTTGCCGGCATTCCTGCCCTTGCCCCCCTTTCGCTCGGCGCCAACCAGACCTTCGTGAAGACCGAAGTCGACGACCCGAT
This sequence comes from uncultured Alphaproteobacteria bacterium, assembly GCA_964514295.1. GTDB lineage: Bacteria > Pseudomonadota > Alphaproteobacteria > CAZEQG01 > CAZEQG01 > CAZEQG01. Next base: position 3,904 of record CAZEQG010000088.1, on the reverse strand, counting down.
GACCGGCAAGCGGCCATTCGCCGACCAGGCCGAGTTCTTCGCCAATTTCCAGCTTTCCTGGGATGATGCGGCAACCGGCACCCGGCTTGCGCTGTTGGCCAACTATACCGGAGACCGCACCACCATCAGCTACGAGGGCAGCGGCGCGGTGCGCGACAAGACACGCAAGGCCGAGTGGACCTTTGACCTGCGTGCAGAGCAACGTCTTGCGCCCGGCTGGAGCGTGTTCCTTTCCGGCGAGAACTTGACCGACCAGGAGCGCGACGAGGTCGAATACGTGAACGGTACCCTGAACCGGACGGCCACCATCGCCAGCGGGCGGACCATCTATCTTGGCACCGCGCTGCGCTTTTGACCGCCGGATGCCAAGATTCAGTTGCTAGCGCGTCTTGTTCGCATTATCTAGTGACCGGGGACGTAAGCAGACGACCCTGGGCTACAGGAAGAGGAAGACCCGGCTCGCACTGCGGGCGCCCGCCCATATCGTGACACCTGGCAAGGGCTGGCGGCCAGGTGCGAGCCCCGTCTTGAGCAGCATGAAAGATTCCCTTGATCAGTTCCGCAGGGTGGAGGTGAAAGCCACCCTGCAGCATGGTGCATGGCTGTGGCTGGGCACCGCCGATGGCCTCTACCGGACACCGGCCGATGCGGAGCAGCCGGCGGTTCCCGTCGCCGGTTGGGCCGGCATGGAAATCCAGGCACTCGCCGCCGATGGCGACGGGCTGCTGGTCTGCGCCTATGACGGTCGCCACGCCGGCTTGGCGCGCTGCGATGGCGATGGCGCCGCCGGTGAGCGGCTGACCCTGCCCGAAGGCCAGAAGGTAAAGGCGGTGCTGCGCCACGGCGCCACCATCTGGGTCGGCACGAAACAGGGCGTGTTCCGTCGACACGACGAAGGCTGGCGGCATGTGTTCGGCCAGCAAGGCAAGGCGGAGGTGATCGGACTCTGGCATGACGGGGCGAACCTGCGTGCCTCGGTCAAGAAGCTTGCGCCCGACGATCTGCCGGCCTTGATCGAATCGGCCGATGGCGGCGACACCTGGGAGATCGAGGTGCAGCCGGACTACCAGGATCTGGTGGTTGCGGCCACCGCCGAGACCATCATCACCAAGTGGCGCGGCGCGCGCCCGCGCGGTGCCAGGGCGGGTTTCAAGAAGCACCCGATTACAGCCGGCCGGATAGAGGCTGGCGGCCGCACCGCCGTGGTGGATGGCGACAAGCTGGAGGTCGCGGCAGGGCCGGGCGAGAAGCTGGCAGCCTATCATCCGGCCTTTGGCGATGCGGAGCATGTGCATCTGCTGACCGGCGGCATGGTGGTGGCCGGGCCCCAGGGCGCCTACCGCTTCCGCCCGTCGACCGGTGCGCTCGGTGACCTGCTGCCGACGCCGTCTGGCAGCCGGCCCTATGGCAAGATCAAGCGCCTTTACCAGCTTGACCACGTGCTGCTGGCGGCGACCACCTTCGGAACCTTCCGCTCCTTCGATGCGGGGCAGTCCTGGGAGCGCTGCGATGCCGAATGGTGGGTGCTCGACACCGAACACGTCGCGCGTGGGCCGGGCGGACGGTGGTGGATCGCCTGCCAGCGCGGGCTGTTCCGCACCGACGACCAGGGCGGACGCATCGACTATCACAAGATGAAGGTCGCGGGGCCTCACTATGGCGAACTGCGCAGCCTTGCGGTCGCCGGCGAACGGGTTTGTGTCGGCACCAAGCAGGGGCTGTTCGTCAACCGCCCGGACCGTGATCCCGAGCAGTTCCTGCGCATCGACAGCTTCGGCACCACGCCGATCGAAGGGCTTGCCTGGGATGCCGCCGCGGGGCTGCTCTATGTCGGCGGCGGTGACGGGCGGCTCCACGCTTGGGACCTTGTCACCGCTCCCGCGACCATCGCCGAGACCCCGATCCACGAGGCGACGATGACGGCAGAAGCCGGCCGGGTCTGGCTGGCCAGCGGCGGCGCCGTGCGCCTCGTCGAAGGCCGGACGGTGATCGACATGTCGCCCGCAGGGGCGGGCGATCTGCATCTCCTCGACATCGGCGAACGGCTGCTGGCCTGGGACCATGATGCGGCCTGGCTGCGGCCGAAACGGGGGGGTGGCTGGAATCGGCTGCCGGGCTGGGCACCTGGCATTCGCCACGTTGCCCATGACCGGGGCCGCGACCGGCTGATCACCACCGACCGCACCTCCCTCAACGCCTTTGACCTGTGATGCCGGGGAGCTGGACCATGAGCAGTTTGACGGAGTTCCTGCGCCCGGAAGTGAAGGGTGCATTCGCGAAAGACGATACCCTGTGGTTCGCCACCCTGGCCGGACTCTACCGCTGGCAGTGTCGCCGCATGGAGGCGGTGCCGGCCTGGCACGGCACGCCGCTGCGCGCCATCTGCAAGGCGCAGGGCGGCTTCCTTCTGGTCGCCGGCGACCGGCTGGTGATCTGCGACAAGCATGCGGCAGCTGTTCGCGAGCTTCCCCCGCTGCCGGGCGACGAGGCAAAGTCGGTCCTGGTCGACGAGAAGACGGTGTTTGCCGGTGGCAAGACCGGGATCTGGCGGCATGATGGCGAGGGCTGGTCCAAGGTTGCCGGCAGCCGGCCCTATGAGGTGATCGGGCTGGGCAAGGGGGATGGGCGCCTGTTCGCGCTGGTGAAGAAGCAGGGACCGGCGCAGACGCCCGCCCTGGCGCTGTCGGCCGATGGCGGCCATACATGGCATCACGCCCATGAAGGCAGCTATGCCGATCTCGTGCGTGCTGTCGCCGGCACCGGGATCATCACCCAGTGGGGCGGAGTGCACGCTCTCGGCGACCGGCCCTGGCCCGGCAAGGAGCCTGTCACGGCGGCCTGGACGGGCCCGGGTGTGGTTGCCACCATAACCGGCAGCAAGCTTGAGCTGCGGCATGGCGGGCGCATCCATCTGGAGATCAAGGCACCGGTCCTGGCGGAGGCAGAGATATTGCTGGTGCAGGCCGGCCATGCCGTGGTTGCCGGCGTGCAGGGGGCCTACCTGGTCGATCTCGACAGCGGCGCGATCACCGACATGTTCGCCGGCCTGGCGGTTCCGGCCAGCGCGGGCAAGATCAAGAAGCTGTTCACGCTTGGCCCGGCCAGCCTGCTGACCACCACTTTCGGCACCTTCCACTCGCCCGATGGCGGTGCAAGCTGGCAGCCGGTGGAAAGCGACTGGCAGGTGCTCGATGCCGTGGGCGTGGCCGCCGAAGGCGGCACCGGCTGGTGGCTCGCTGCCCAGCGCGGGCTGTTCCACAGCGCCGACGGCGGCCGGCGCTGGAAGCATGCCAAGGTGTCTACGCGGCCGCATGGCTTTGCCGAGTTCACCGGCATCGCCTTCGCAGCCGGTCGGCTGGCGCTTGCGAGCAAGGCCGGGCTGTTCGTCTCCGGTCCCGACGGCATCAAGGATCTGCGCGCGGTGCCGCAACTTGGGCGGCGGATGATCGCCGGCGTTGTCGCCGATGGCGCCGCCTTCGTGGTGACGGATGGTGAAGGCGGGCTGTTCCGTTTCGACCCTGCCACCGGCGGGCTGTCGGCGCTCGCCAGCCTGCCGGCCAGATCGGTGCCGCTGGGCGTCAGCGACGGCCGCCTGCTGGTCGGCGGCAAGCAGGGGCTCGTGCTGTGGAGCGAAGGCGGCCTCGCCGAGGTCAGGCTGCCGGAGACGGCGGTCGGCGAGGTGAACGCGACCGGCGATGGCGGGCGCGTGCTGGTGTGGAACGGCGATCGGGGCTGGATCGGCGGTGCGGCCGGCTGGCGCGCCATTGCCGATTGGCCGACCCAGGCCAAGAGTGCCAGCCTGCTGGCCGATGGCGGCGTGCTGGTCACCGACCGGCGCGCCGTCTATCGCTGCCAGGCGGCCTGATGGAAGCGGCGGCGGCCGCTGGCGCGGCAGCGCCCGGCA
>CAZEQG010000087.1:0-9077 GCA_964514295.1 uncultured Alphaproteobacteria bacterium | reverse complement strand
CCTTGGCGGCGGCGGCTGCCGGCGCGGTCCTGGCGGCCAGGCGCGGCTCCTTCTTGGCCTCCTCATCGGCGGCATCGCGGCGCGGGGCAAAGCGGGTGGCGGTCAGCAGCGACATGGCAGGTTCCCTTCCGATGATCCCTTGAGGGGGCGTTCCGTCCCGCCTCGCCGATCATGGGAGCAACCAGGATGCCGCCTAGAGGTTACCGAAAGATCAACGCCTTAGACGAGGCGCGCGCGGCCGCCCGGCAAATCCTTCCGGGCCATCCCTGCCGGGCCGGCGGAACTTGCCGCCTCACGCCGCCGCAACATAGAGATCGGCCATGCCGGGCCGCAGCTGCCGGCGGATCCGGCCGCCGCCGATCAGCGCGTTCAGATGCGACAGCGTCTCGCCGATGGCAAACGCCGTCTGGTGCAGGTCGAGCGGGCGCCGGAACAGCACCGCCATCACCTCGGCCGCCGTCCGCGGCGAGGCGCAGGCCGCCGCCACCTCGGCCAGGCGCTCGGCGTGATGGGCCTTGAGCGCCGCAATGCGGCCCGACAGCCCGCGGAAGGGCCGGTTGTGCGAGGGCAGCACCAGCGTGTCCTCCGCCAGACCGGCGAAACCGTCGAGGCAGGCAAGGTAGAGCGACAGCGGGTCCGACTCCGGGTCGGTCGGCCACACGGAGACGTTGGGGCTGATCTTCGGCAGCACGATGTCGCCCGACAGCAGCACCCCGGCATCGCGGCTGTAGAGGCAGGCATGCTCGGGCGAGTGGCCCTCGCCGGTGATCACCTGCCACGGCCGGCCGTCGATGGCGAGGGTGCCGTGGCGCGGGATGCGCAGATAGCGCCCCGGCACCTCGGGCACCAGCCGGGCGAAGTGGCGGCCGCGCCCGCGCAGGCCCGCCAGCGTCGCCTCGGCCAGCCCGGCCTGGCCGTAGAACTGCTCCTCCTCCGCCGTCCACGGGCCGCTGCCGGCGGGCCCGGCCATGTAGCGGCCGTAGACCCATTCCGTCTGCGTCATCAGCAGCGGCACCTGCCAGCGCCGGGTCAGCCAGCCGGCCAGGCCCAGATGGTCGGGATGGAAGTGGGTCACGATCACGCGGGTGACCGGGCGGCCGTCGAGGGCGCTGGCGAACACCTGCTCCCACAGGTCGCGGGTGGCATCGGTCGCGACGCCGCAGTCCACGATCGCCCAGCCCGGCCCGTCGCGCAGGAGATAGAGGTTGATGTGGTCAAGGGCGAAGGGCAGCGGCATGCGCAGCCACTTCACGCCCTCGGCCACGGTCATCGCCGTGCCCGGCGCCGGCAGGGTGTCGCCGAAGGGATAGTGTGGCGGCTGGCTCATGCCACAAGGCCTAAGTGGTGGCGGGCGGCGGGGTCAAGCCCGCATCCGCGCATGGCACTTCCTCGCGAGGCCAATCGGCGCTAGCCTTTGGCCGCCAAGAACCATGGACGACACCGCCGATGAAACGGCTCCTTGCCATTATCCTGCTCGCCACGGCAGTGCTCCTGCCCTGGCGCGCGGAAGCGCAGCGGCTGACAGACGATCAGCTCCGGATGATCGAGTCGCAATATGTGCTCGACCGCTACATGGCCGTCGGCTGCGCGGTGGGGCTGGCGATCGGCCTTGCCTCCAGCGCGCTGCTGGCGGTTGGCGTTGCGCCCGTCGCACCATCCTATCTGGCGCTTGGATGCTCCGCCGGCTTCCTGGCGGCCGCAACCCTTTTCTTCGTCAAGGACTGGCTGACCTACGAGCCGGTATACTCACCGATGCGAACCCGCCCACCGGGCTGGTCCCTGTAAGGAAACCCGCAAAGTGACCCCGCTTCCCATCACCGTGCTGACCGGCTTTCTCGGCAGCGGCAAGACTACGCTGCTGTCCAAGCTTCTGCGCCGGCCCGAGCTTGCCGACACCGCCGTGGTGATCAACGAGTTCGGCGAGGTTGGGCTCGATCACCTCCTGGTCGCCAAGGCCAGCGAGAACATCGTGGAGATGAGCGACGGCTGCCTGTGCTGCACCGTGCGCGGCGATCTGGTGGAAACCCTGGCCGATCTCGTGGAACGGCGGGAGGCCGGCAGCATCCGCCCGTTCCGGCGTGTCGTCATCGAGACCACGGGGCTCGCCGACCCGGCGCCGATCATCCACACCCTGATGACCGACCCGGCGCTGACCGCCGCCTACCGGCTGGACGGCATCGTCACCGTTGTCGATGCGGTCAATGGGCCGGCCACGCTGGATGCCCATCAGGAGGCGGTGAAGCAGGCCGCCGTCGCCGACCGACTGGTGGTGAGCAAGCGCGACCTGCCCCAGGCCGATGCCGGGCTGGAAGGGCGGCTGCGCCGGCTGAACCCGGCCGCCCCGATCGTGGACGCCGCGGCGGCCGCGGAAGACCCGTCGCTGATCCTGAACGCCGGCCTGTTCGAGCCCGGCCGCAAGCATCCCGATGTGGCCGGCTGGCTGCGCGCCGAAGCCTATGCCGACGACCACCACGGCCACGACCATTCACACTGCGACCACGAGCACGGTCACTGCGAACACGACCACGGGCACCACCATCACGGCGACGCCAACCGCCATGACGACCACATCCGCGCCTTCTGCGTGACCCGCGACCAGCCGATCAGCGGCGTCGGCTTCACCCTGCTGCTGCAGATGCTGTCGGCCAATGTCGGCGAGAAGATGCTGCGGGTGAAGGGCATCCTGAACATCGCCGGCAAGTCGGAGCGGCCGGCGGTGATCCACGGCGTGCAGCACATCTTCCACCCGGTCGCCTGGCTGGATGCCTGGCCGGACGACGACCGGCGCAGCCGCATCGTCTTCATCACCCGCGACATCCCGCGCGACTCGATCGAAAAGCTGCTGGACGTGCTGGACGCGCGCGGCCACGAGGCCGAGCGGGTATCTGCCGCGCAGTGAGCGACGGGCTGCCGGCGACCCGGGCGCCGGCTACCTGGGCGTCAGCCGGCCGCGGCCTTCACCAGCAGGGTCACGCCGGCGACCAGCAGGGTGAGGTCGACCACCACCAGCACGTCGGCCCATACGCTGTCGGCGAGCGCCCAGCCGCCGCGAAGCGGCGCGGTGCCCAGGCGCCGCAGCCACACGAACATCGCATAGGCCAGCGCGATGCAGGCCAGCCCTGCAACGACTTCGGCACCCTGCAACATTTTTCACTCCGGGGATTTGTCCGTCAGCTCACGCGGCGGATCGTAGCCATCTCACGCTTCACGGCCTGGAGCTGCTCGTTGAGCTGGGTCATGTCGATCAGCCCATCGCGAAACATCTTCAGTGCATTGGCCTTCTGATCCAGGAGCTGCTGCACGCGCATCCGCTCGGGCGTCATCAGCTTCGACACGTCGGGCATACTGTCGTTCATGTACGGCAATTCCCGCATCTACCGGCCGAGATTTCTCATGACTCAACCGCCCGGCGGGCGTCAAGGGAGCTGATCGGCCACCAGCTCGGCCAGCGCCAGGGCGGCCGTCAGGCCCGGGGACTCGATGCCGAACAGGTTCACCAGCCCGGCCGCCCCATGTTCGGCCGCACCCTGGATCACGAAGTCGGAGGCCGGGGCCCCCGGTGCCCCCAGCTTCGGGCGGATGCCGGCATAGCCGGGCTGGAGGGCGCCATCCGGCAGGCCCGGCCAGTAGCGGCGGACGGCGGCATAGAAGCGCTCGCCCCGGGCCGGGTCGACATCATAGTCGAGCCGGTCGACCCACTGGACATCGGGGCCGAAGCGCATCTGGCCGGCCAGGTCCAGGGTCACATGGACGCCGAGCCCGCCCGGCTCCGGCATGGGGTAGATCAGCCGGCCGAAGGGCGGCCGCACGCCCGACAGGGTGAAGTAGCTGCCCTTGGCATAGGCCGCCGACGGAACGCTGCCCGGCCGCAGCCCGGCGATGCGGCCGGCCAGATCCGGCGCATGCAGCCCGGCGCTGTTCACGACCGCCCGGGCGCGCAGCCTCATCGGCGCCGCACCGCCCACCTCCAGCACGATCCCCCCCTCGCCGGCCACGCCGCCGCTGACGGGACTGTGGAAGGCGATCATCGCGCCCGCCGCCTCGGCATCGCCCTGCAGGGCCAGCATGAAGGCGTGGCTGTCGATGATGCCGGTGGAGGGCGACAGCAGGGCGGCCACGCAGGACAGCGCCGGCTCCATCGCCATCGCCTCGGCCGCCGTCAGGCGCTCAAGGTCGGTCACGCCGTTGCCGGCCGCCTTGGCCTGAAGGGCCCACAGCTCCTCGGTCTGCGCGGCGTCGGTCGCCACGATCAGCTTGCCGCAGCGCTGCACCGGCACGCCGTGCTCGGCGGCATAGCGGTAGAGCATCTGCCGGCCGGCCACGCAGGCCCGCGCCTTCAGGCTGCCCTTGGGATAGTAGATTCCGGCGTGGATCACCTCGGAGTTGCGCGAGCTGGTCTCGGTGCCGATGGCGCCCGCCGCTTCCAGCACGATCACCTCACGCCCGCGCAGGGCCAGGCTGCGGGCGACGGCAAGCCCCACCACCCCGGCCCCGATGACGATACACTCGACCTCTTCCATGCGTCCCCGCCCGGCCACGAAACGCCAGCGACCATAGCGGCACCGGCCGGCGGGCGCCGGTTTTTTTCGTGACGCCCCTTCGCCCGCCCGTGCAAGATCGCCCGATGACAGGGGCAATGACGACCCGCCAGTTCTACTGGCTGCTGATCGCGCCGGCCGCGGTGCTGATGACCGGCTTCTATTTCTACCCCCTGGCCAAGGTGCTGTGGATCAGCGTCACCGAACCGCAGCCGGGGCTTGGCAACTATGCCCTGCTGGCAAGCTCGGAATCGGTGCAGAAGGTGCTGCTGACGACCTTGCGCATCTGTGTGGTGACCACCGCGATCACGCTGGTGGCCGGCTATGTCGTGGCCTATGCCATGGTGCACGCGGGCGGCCGCGAGCTGCGCTGGCTGACCTTCTTCGTGCTGCTGCCGCTGTGGATCTCGGTGCTGGTGCGGGCCTTCGCCTGGGTCACGCTGCTGCGCTCCAACGGGCTGATCAACCAGGGCCTGCAGGGACTGGGGCTGATCGCCGAGCCGCTGGCGCTGGTGCGCAACGAGTTCGGCGTCGGCCTCGGCATGGTGCACTACATGATCCCCTTCGCCGTGCTGCCGCTCTACGCCAACATGCGCTCGATCGATCTGCGGCTGGTGGCGGCGGCGCGCGGCCTCGGGGCCTCGCCCTGGGCCGCCTTCCGGCGGGTGTTCCTGCCGCTCAGCCTGCCGGGCATCGTCGGCGCCGGGGTGCTGGTGTTCATCTTCTCGCTGGGCTTCTACGTGACGCCGGCGATCCTGGGCGGGGGCCGCGTGTTCATGGTGGCGGAATATATCGGCGTGCAGATCACCCATGTGCTGCGCTGGGGCCTCGGCACCATGCTGGCCACCACGCTGCTGTTCAGCGTGCTGCTGCTGATGGCGGCGCTGGCCAGGGTGGTGAACCTGCGCAAGCTGTTCGGGGCCGGGTGATGGAGCAGCTTGGCGCCAGGCTCGGCCTTTCGCGCGGGCTGGTGGCGGCGCTGGCCTGGACCATCCTGCTGTTCCTGGTGATGCCGGTGTTCGTGGTGTTCCCGGTATCGGTCACCGACACCCGCTATCTCGCCATGCCGCAGGAAGGCCTCTCGCTGCAGCATTTCGCCAACCTCGCCGCCAGCGCGGACTGGCTGGGCTCGATCTGGAACAGCCTGGTGATCGCCGTGGTCACCACGGCGATCTGCGTGGTCGCCGGCACGCTCTGCGCGGTCGGCTGCTGGCGCCTGTCGAGCCGCCTGTCGGAAGGGGTGCGCGCCCTCATGCTGCTGCCGATCGTGGTGCCCTCGATCGTCTACTCGCTGGGCGTCTACCGCATGTTCGTCGACATGGGCCTGATCGACAGCTTCGCCGGGGTGGTGCTGGCGCATGTGGTGACGGGCATCCCCTATGTGGTGATCACCGTGTCGGCGAGCCTCGCCAGCTTCGATCCCCGGCTGGAGCAGGCGGCACGCAGCCTGGGCGCCAGCCTGGGCCAGACGGTGTGGCGGGTGATCCTGCCCAACATCACGCCGGGCATCCTGTCGGGCGCCATCTTCGCCTTCATCCACAGCTGGGACGAGACGGTGATCGTGCTGTTCATCGCCGGGCGCACCGTCTACACCCTGCCCCGGCGCATCTGGAACGACATCAACGAGAACCTGGACCCGATCATCGCCGCCGTCGCCGTGCTGATGATCGCGGTAACCCTGGTGCTGCTGTTCGCCGAGCTGTCGTTGCGCAAACGCCGGAGCGTCTGATGCCGAAATCCCCTTCCGCCGCCCAGGCGGCGGCCCTCGCCTGGGTCGCCCGGAACGAGGGCTTCCTGTCGGACGCGCACATGACGATCTGGCATTTCGCCGAACCGTCCTGGCGCGAATACCGGTCGGCCGCCTGGTATGTCGAGCAGCTCCGCCGGGAGGGCTTCACGGTGGAGGAGGGCTCGGCCGGCATGCCGACCGCCTTCTGCGCCACCTGGGGCCGCGAGGGGCCGGTGCTCGGCGCCTATGCCGAGTATGATGCGGTGCCGGGCATGAGCCAGGCGCCGGTGCCGCGCCGCCAGCCGCGCCAGGGGCTGAACCGCTGGGCGGCCGGCCACACCGATCCGCATTCGGCCCTTGGCATGGGCGCCTTCGGCGGGCTGATCGCGGCCAAGCGGGCGATCGAGGCGGCCGGCCTGAAGGCCCGGCTGAAGTTCTTCGGCGAGCCGGCGGAAAAGATGTGCGGCTCCAAGCCGGTACACGCCGCCCATGGCTATTACGACGACCTCGCCGCCATGATCAGCTTCCACCCCACCTCGCTGCCGGCCCTGGCCAACACCTGCCTGTGGGACACCCATTGCGGCGCCTATTGGAGCCGACTCTACACCTTCGAATGCGTGGAGCCGGAAAGCTGGATCGGGGCCATGGCGCGCGAAGGGGTGGTGAACACCCACACTGCCGCCCGCGCGCCTGCCGCCCTCGATGCCGTGTGCCTGATGTACACGACCTCGAAATACACCCGCGATTCGATGCTGCCGCACACCGGCTCCTGGTCGATCAACGAGGCGATCCTGGTGGCCGGCCAGGCGACCGCCGACAACATCGCCCCGCATGTCGGCCAGATCCAGTATTCCTGGCGGGTGCCGACCCTGGACATGGCCGAGCGCATCGCCGCGGTGCTCGACAACAATGCCGAGAACGTGGCCCGCATCACCCATTGCCGGCTGACCCCGGAGTGGATCACCAAGACCCGCCCCGGCCTGCCCAACCACGCGCTCGCCGACATCACCTACGCCAACCTCGCGATGGTCGGACCGCCCCGCTTTCCAGAGGCGGCCAAGGCGTTTGCCCGCGACATCCAGCGCGAGCTCGGCATCGAGCCGATGGCCGAACCCTTCATGGCCGAGCTGGAGCAGCTCATCGCCCCGCAGGATGCCGAGGCGAGGCTGCGCGCCAGCCTGCCCGCCTGGCAGAAGAACTACACCTCCGACGATTATGTCGAATACACGTGGCACTGCCCGACCGTGCGCCTCTACATCGGCCGCGCCATGCTGCGCCCGCCGCGGCCGGGCCATGTCTATCCCGACTGGCCGCGCGGCGCCCTGGGCGGCGTGCCGGCGGCGATCGACCCGCTGCATCTGACGGCCGCCCGCGTGATCGGTGCCACCCTGGTGGAACTGGCCGAGGATCCTGCCGCACTCGCCCGCTGCCAGGCCGAATTCCGGGAGCGCACCGGCGGCGGCATCGGCGGCGACAAGTGGCTGGCCCCGCTGCTGCCGCCCGATTTCGTGGCCCCCGTCCACCACCGCTGGCCGGAATATGTCGAAACCGTGCGCGGCCGCGAATGGAGCCTGCCGACCCCGCCCGGCGCCTAGCCGCCGCAACCCTTCCCGTCACCCTGCCTGGAGCCTGCCACGCATGTCGATCATGACCGAGGGCGAATACCGCTACAACATGCTGATCAAGACCTTCGCCTCGGCGCCCAGGCCCGAGTTCGAGAGCGAGGCGCAGCAGAAGGCCGTGTGGGGCCGGGTGTGGGGCTGCGACAACGATGTCGGCACCTTGCGCATGGTGCTGATGCACCGTCCGGGCGAGGAGCTGAACATCGTCGACCCGGCCAAGAAGCTGCCCGACATCGGCGCCTATGGCGACCCCGAGACCGGCTGGTACTGGCGCGGCGACAGCATCCCCGACATCGCCGCCCAGCAGGCCCAGCATGACGGGCTGGTGGCGGCCCTGCGCGAGGAGGGGGTGGAGGTGGTGTTCCTCGACCGCTGCGCGCCCGGCCGCATGAAAAGCGTCTACACCCGGGATTCCTGCATCGCGGTCAAGGGCGGCGCGATCGTCACCCGGATGGGGCCGCCAGTGCGCCGGGGTGAGGAGGCGCCGGTGACCGAGACGCTGGCCCGCCTCGGCATGCCGATCCTGCGCACCATCCATGGCGCCGGCATCCTGGAGGGCGGGTCCTTCGCCTTCATCAACAGCCGCACCGCCGTGGTCGGCCTGTCCAGCCGGGTGAACGAGGAAGGGGTGAACCAGCTGGAGGAGGTGCTGAAGTATCAGGGGGTCAACCTGCTGCGCGTGCACCTGACCGGCTACCGCCTGCACATCGATGGCGCCTTCGTGATGATCGACGTCGATACCGCCATCATCAATCCGGTGCAGCTTCCCTTCTGGTTCCTGGAATGGCTGCGCGACAACGGCATCCGCACCATCGAGGTGCATCCCGAGGACCCGGTGTTCACCATCAACTGCCTCGCCATCCGGCCCGGGCGGATCATCATGAACGAGGGGGTGTCGGCGCGCACCCTGGACAAGATCGCCGCCGCCGGCATCTCGGTGCGCACGGTGGCATACGAGAAGGTCTATCTCGGCGGCGGCGGCATCCATTGCTCCACCAGCCCGCTGATCCGCGACCCGCTGTAGGCCCCACCGCGATGATCGGCGAGGCGCTGGCCTGGCTGGCCACGCCCTGCGCCCGGCCATGGCGCCGGCTCGGCTACCTGTCGGAAAGCGTCGCCATCCTCGCCCGCCACCGCCGCCACCGCGCCGCCTGGGCGCCGCATCTGGCGGCGAGCCGGGCGGCGGTG
>CAZEQG010000086.1:0-9152 GCA_964514295.1 uncultured Alphaproteobacteria bacterium | reverse complement strand
CGCGACCTATCGTCCCCACGTTGCAGTGCGGCTTCGTCCGCTCAAACTTCGCCTTCGCCATCGGGGTGCTCTGCTGTCCTCTGGGTTGTCGCCGTGGTCCGGTCCGGTCGGCGGGTGATGGGCTGCGGCCGGCGCGCTGGAGCGGGTGACGGGAATCGAACCCGCACAACCAGCTTGGAAGGCTGGGGCTCTACCATTGAGCTACACCCGCACGCTTCCGAGAAGACCATCCATCGCCGGCGGCGCCTGCTGGCCGATCTCCCCCAGACTACCGTTCCGTCACCGGGTGGTGGAGGGGGTTGGATTCGAACCAACGTAGACATCCGTCGGCAGATTTACAGTCTGCTGCCATTGACCGCTCGGCCACCCCTCCGTCCCGCACCGGGCCGCCCCGCGCCGAGGACCGCCCGGCGCAGGGAGAGCGCAATATGGAGATTTGCCATGCCTTGTCAACCGCAAAACCGGGGCGGCGCGGCGCCGGTCATGCCGCTTGCGGTTGCCGCCTGCCAGCCACTATAGGGAGGGCCATGAATCGCGGCAAGACGATGCAGGGGGGACGCGGCACGGCCGGGGCCGCCGCGGCGGGGCCGGCGGGGCTGTGGCTGTGGGGCTGGCATCCGGTGCGCCAGGCCCTGGCCAACCCGCAGCGGCGCTGCCGCCGGCTGCTGGCCACGGCAGAGGCGCTGGCCGGGCTGGACGGCCTGCTGGCCGAGCATCCCAACCCGCCGGCCGTGGAGATGGCGGAGCGCGCGACGCTGGACCGGCATTTTCCGGGACAGGTCCACCAGGGGCTGGCGCTGCGCTGCGACCCGCTGCCGTCCCTGTCGCTGGGCGAATTCCTCGCCGGCATCGATGCCGCGGCACCCTGCCTGCTGGTCGCCCTCGACCAGGTCACCGACCCGCACAATGTCGGGGCGATCCTGCGCAGCGCCGCCGCCTATGGTGCCGCCGCCCTGATCCACACCCGCCACCATGCGCCGGCCGAGACGGGGGTGATGGCAAAGGCCGCCTCGGGCGCGCTCGACGTGCTGCCGCTGGTCGAGGCGGGCAACCTCGCCCGCGCCCTCGACACCCTGGCGCAGGCAGGCTTCCTGTGCCTCGGCCTCGATGGCGGCGGCGCCGACCGGCTCGACCGCCTCGAACTGCCCGGGCGCGTCTGCCTGGTGCTGGGGGCCGAGGGGGCCGGATTGCGGCGGCTGACGCGGGAGCGCTGCGAGCGGGTGGCCCGGCTGCCGACGGTGCCGCCGATTTCTTCGCTGAACGTCTCGGCAGCCGCCGCCTCGGCGTTGTATGCTCTGGCAATGAGACGGAACGCCGACAATGGCTGAAGGCGCGCTGAGCGACGAACAGCTGGCCAAGGCCGCCGACTGCAGGACACCCGAGGACCTCTACCGCCAGGCCGCGCGCGAGCTGATCGCGCGCAGTTGCCGCAGCTTCCTCGAGATGGAGAAGCTGACGCCGACGGAAGTGCTGCTGAGCGCCAAGGCGCAGCGCCGCCTGTCGGATTTCGGCACCACCTATTCCGGGGCGGTGCAGAAGGCCGCGATCGGCCAGGTCGCCGGCACCAAGAAGCCGGTCAGCGAGCGCATCCGCGAGCTCTACAAGGTCTGCGACGACCTGCATGCGCGCACCCGCGCCGCCCTGGAAGGCTTCGAGCCGCCCAAGCTCACGCCGGCCTCGCTTCCCGAGCTGCTGCTGGCGCTGGAGGCGCTGCCGGACGATCAGGTGAAGATGATCCGCCTCGGCGCCTCGATCGCCGAGACCCTGACCGGGCTGAAGGCCTGGCCCGACCGGCTGTCGACGCTGCTTGGCCTGCTGGCCGCCTGCCCGCCCGCCCGGCAGCGCCTGTTCGACCAGGTGCTGGGCGAGATGCTGCGCGCACCCGACGCGCTGAAGGCCTGCCTCGGCGAGGCGCCGACCCCGGCCGAGCAGATCCAGCGCCTCAGCGCCCTTTTCCTGGGCGAGGCCACCGCCGCCTCCGCCCCGGCCGAGCCTGCCCTGGCCCGCGATTTCTATGCCGTGATGGCCGACCGCGAACTGCCGGAGGCGCGCGACGCCCTGCTCGCCCACCTGATGCACGCGATCGGCGGCAGCGGCAGCCTGAGCGGGCGCAGCGGCGACCGCGAGGGCGAGCTGGCCGCCACCGTCGCGCTGCGCGAGAAGCTGACGCGGGACGGCAAGATCGTCGGCGGCGCCTTGGCCGAGGCCGCCTTCGACGCCCGCGAGTTCCGCCTGGTCAACGAGCACAACGTCGACGAGTGGACGCTGCGCGGCAAGACCGTGCCGGAGAAGGTCAGGCTGGCGCTCGAGCTGTGGCGGCGGCTGTCGGGCGACAAGGCCCGCGGGGCGGTGCGCGGCCACCTCGACTTCCTGTTGCAGGAGCGCCCGGTCGAGGGCTGGCTGGTGGCGCCCGGCACCGGCGTGGTGCAGCAGGCCCAGGCCGTCGCCGCCGTGCATCGCGAGATCTCCGCCGCCCCGCTGCCCGATGTGTTCAAGGGCAAGCTGACGACGCGCCTGGAGGGGGTGCAGGAGCGGCTGCTCGCGGAGAGCGAGCTGCTGGCGAAGCTGGAGAAGCGGGCGAAGAGTTCGGCCGAGGCGGCGCTGACGCTGCTCGATCTGGTCGGCAACGGCACCTTCATCCGCGGCCCCTCCCTGGACCAGGCGCGCCGCAGCCTGGACCGGCTGCTGAAGAAGCCCGATTTCCTGGCAAGCTACCTCCAGGGTGCGGCCGACGACGAAGACCGCAAGCGCCGCGCCATCGCCCTGCAGCAGAAGCTGCGCGCCGCCGGCATCGGCTGACGCCAGCGCAGCCGCGCGCTATAGTCCCCGCCGCATGCCGGGTTAGCTCAGCGGTAGAGCAACCGCCTTGTAAGCGGTAGGCCGTCGGTTCAATCCCGACACCCGGCACCACCTGGCGCGCCGCCTCGGCCATTCCCAGCGGCGGCGGGTGGCGCTACAACCCCGCGCATGCTGCGCGCCACCCTGATCGGCTCGGTCGCCGTCCTGCTCTGGTCGACCCTTGCCCTGTTCACCACCCTTACCGGCACCATCCCGCCCTTCCAGCTCCTGGCCATGACCTTCGCCATCGGCGCCCTGATGGCGCTTGGCAAATGGCTGTGGCTGGGCGAGGACATCGCGGCCCATCTGGCGCAGCCGGCGGCCGCCTGGGCCGTCGGCGTCGGCGGCCTGTTCGGCTATCACGCCCTCTATTTCGTTGCGCTGCGCCTGGTGCCGGCGGTGGAGGCCAGCCTGATCGCCTACCTGTGGCCGCTGCTGATCGTGATCTTCGCCGCCTTCCTGCCGGGCGAAAGGCTGCGGGCGGGCCATTGGCTCGGCGCCCTCATGGGGGCGGCCGGGGCGGCGCTGATCCTGGGCCGCGGTGCGGCCTCCGGCGAGGGCTGGAGCGGCGACTGGTCAGGCTATGCCGCCGCCGGGGGCTGCGCGGTGGTGTGGGCCGGCTACTCGACGCTGACCCGGCGGTTTGCCGCCGTGCCGACCGATGCCGTCGGCGGCTTCTGCGCGGTCACCGCGGCGCTCGGGCTGGCCTGCCATCTTGCCTTCGAGACCACGCAGTGGCCGGCCGGCGGGCTGGAATGGCTGGCGATCCTCGCCCTCGGGCTGGGGCCGGTCGGCGCCGCCTTCTTCGTCTGGGATCATGGCTGCAAGCACGGCGACATCAAGGTGCTGGGCACGCTTTCCTATGCCGCGCCGCTCATGTCGACGCTGCTGCTGGTGCTGGCCGGACGGGCGGAGGCCAGCGCGAATGTGGCGCTGGCCTGCCTGCTGATCGTGGCAGGCGCGGTGCTGGCCGGCCGGGCCAGCGCCGCGGCCGGCCGGCCCGTCAGCCCAGATGCTTCCTGAAGAAGGCGATGGTGCGCTCCCAGGCCAGCTTTGCCGCCGCCTCGTGGTAGCGCGGGGTGGAGTTGTTGTGGAAGCCGTGCTGGGTGCCGGGATAGATGTGCATCTCGTGCGGCACGCCGCTGGCCTTCAAGGCGGCCTCGAAGGCCGGCCACATGGCGTTGATCCGATCGTCGTTCTCGGCGTACTGGATCAGGAGCGGCGCCTTGATCGACGGCACGGCGGCGCTGTCGGCGGCCGCACCGTAGAACGGCACGCCGGCGTGCATCTCCGGGCCCAGCGTGGCCGCCAGGATGTTGGTCATGCCGCCCCCCCAGCAGAAGCCGGTGGCTCCGAACCGGCCATTCGACAGCCCATGCGCCTTCAGATAGCGCGCGCTGTTGATCATGTCGGTCCGCAGCTTCGCCTGGTCCAGCCCGGCCTGCAGCGTGCGGCCGTCGTCATCATTGCCGGGATAGCCGCCGACCGGGGCCAGCCCGTCCGGCGCCAGCGCCAGGAAGCCTTCCGTCGCCGCCCGCCGCGCCACATCCTCGATATAGGGGTTGAGGCCGCGATTCTCGTGGATCACCAGCACGGCGGGAAACGGCCCGGCACCGCTCGGCTGCACCAGATAGCCGCGCATGGTGCCCGAATTACCGCCCGGCGAGGGGTAGCTGACATAGCGCGCCTTGATGCGCGGATCGGTGAAGGACACCATCTGCGCCTTCGCATAGCGCGGCAGCAGCGCCTGGGCCATGGCAAGCCCGCCCGCAGTGATCACCGCGGCGCGCTGCAGGAACTCGCGCCGGTCCATGCCGCCATGGCAGTATTCGTCATAGAGCGCGTAGATCCGCCGGTCGATCTCGCCCGCCGTCAGCCCCGGCGCCTCCTGCTCCGCAGCCGCCGGCCGCTGCAACAGTTCCGACATGGCCCGCGCTCCTCCCCTGGCGTTACGTTCCTTCACGCAGTCCGCGTGCGGTGCGATGCCGCACCGGGCCGACCTTGCCGGAAACCATCATAGCAGGGCGGGGGCGCCGGGCAGCCGGCCGCGCCGCGCCGGCGCGCCCGCCAGCCCTTCACATTTCCGACAGCGGGCCTGCCGGCCGCGTCCGGCCCGTTCAGTTCAGCCGGACTCGCTGGTGGGGGCTGTCCAGGGAGAAGGCGGGGATGCGGATGTCGAAGCGCTCGCCATTGTCGCCTTCCATGGTGTAGGCGCCGACCATGATGCCCGAGGGCGTCGAAAGCGGGGTGCCGCTGGTGTACTCGAAGCTGTCGCCGGGGCCGAGATGGGGCTGCTCGCCGACCACGCCATCGCCGCGCACCTCCTGGGTGCGGCCCTGTGCATCGGTGATCCGCCAGTAGCGCCGGCGGAGCTGCACGGCACGCGCGCCCAGGTTCTCGATCTTCACATGATAGGCCCAGACATAGTGATCCTCCGCCGGCGAGGACTGGTCCTCCAGATAGGCCGGCTCGACGGTGACGCGGATCGAACGTGTGGTCTCGCTGTACATGGCGGCGTCGGTGGCAGTGGCGGTGATCCCGGAGCAATGATTATTCCTCGCGCGCCGGCTGTCCAGTGCCCAGCGGGCCAACGGAAGAGACCCCGGCGATGCCAAAGGAAAAGGCCCCGGCGATGCCGGGGCCTTGCCTTTGTGGAACGGTGGCGTACGGGTCAGCGCACGGTGATCACCGCCCGGCGGTTGCGGGCATCGGGGATGCCGTCCGGGGTCGGCACCGCAAGGTCGGTCTCGCCCCGGCCCACGGTGATGATCTTGCCGGCGGCGACGCCACCAGCGGCCATCGTGTTCTTCACCGCCGCCGCCCGACGCTCGCTGAGGCGCTGGTTGTAGCGCGGCGAGCCGGCCGAGTCGGTGTGGCCGACCACGGTGACGGACTTGTCGCCCGTGCGGGCGGCCGCCACGGCGCGGTCGAGGATCGACTTCGCCTCGGGCGTGATCAGCGCCTTGTCGAAGTCGAAGAACACGATGAAGTTCACCGGCGCGGGCGGGGCCGGCGGCGCTGCGGCCGGGGCCGGCGCCGGCGGAGGCGGCGCCATCTCGCGCTCAAGGGCGGCGACACCCTCAAGGAAGGCGTTCTTGCAGGCCGCGATGTGGTCGAGCTGGTGGCCTTCCTCCTGCTGCTCGACCCAGCAGTCGAACTTCGCCTGGGTGACCGCGGCACGCTCCGGGTTCTTCAGGCGCGCGGTCGCGTCCAGCACCTTCATCAGGCGGGCGCGCGCGGCATCGAGTTCGGTCTTGTGCGCGGCGGAAAGCCGGTACTTCGCCGGATCCTCGGGCAGCGTCAGTTCCTTGCGCGAGGCCGCGAGCGCCTTCAGCGCATAGCGGTCGGCGCTGGTCCAGTCAGCTTCCTTCTCGGCCTCGTAGAGCGCGAGCGTGCGATACTCCCGCGCTGCGAAATCGGCAAACGTGGTGCCGGTCGTCTGCAGCCCGCGTGCCGCATCCACGTTGTAGCCGGTGGTGCAGCCGGCCGCCATCAGGCCGAGTGCGGCAATCGCCAGCAACTTCTTGAGCATGGTTGGAACCCCCTTCTTGGCGTTCTCGCACGTCCAATGCCGCAATCCGCCGCATTGGACGGCAAGTCCACTAATACCCCCATTCGCCCCGCTATGCCACCCGTGCCGCGGAAATGGCCCGCTCCAGGTCGCAAATAACGTCCAGCGGATCCTCCAGCCCGACCGACAGCCGGACATAGCCGTCATCGATCCCGATGGCGGCGCGTTCCTCCGGCTTCAGGCGCTGATGGGTGGTGGTTGCCGGATGGGTGATCAGGCTCTTGGCGTCGCCAAGGTTATTGGAGATGTCGATCAGCTCCAGGGCGTCCATGAAGGCGAAGGCGCCGGCCTTGCCGCCGGCCAGGCTGAAGCCCACCAGATTGCCCGGCCCCGCCATCTGGCGGGCGATCAGTTCGGCCTGGGGATGATCGGCAAAGCCGGGGAAGATCACCCGCGCCAGCTTGGCCTCCTGGCGCAGCCAGCCGGCCACCGTGGCGGCGTTGCGGCACATCTGCTGGACGCGCAGGTCCAGCGTCTCCACCCCCTTCAGGTTGACCCAGGCGTTGAACGGGCTCATCGCCGGCCCGGTATGCTTGAGGAACGGCGTCAGCGTCTCCTTCACGAAGGCCGCCCCGCCCAGCACCACGCCGCCCAGGCAGCGGCCCTGGCCATCGATATGCTTGGTGGTGGAGTAGACCACGATGTCGGCGCCGAGCTGGAGGGGCTTTTGCAGCACCGGGGTGGCGAACACGTTGTCGACGATCACCGTAGCCCCGGCGCCATGGGCAAGGGCGGCGACGGTGTTGATGTCCACCACCTCCAGGGTCGGGTTCGACGGGCTCTCCAGGAACACCGTCCGGGTCGGCCGGCGCAGCGCCGCCGCCCAGGCATCCAGGTCGGTGCCGTCGACCAGCACGGTCTCGACGCCAAAGCGGGGCAGCAGCTCGGCGATGATGTAGTGGCAGGAGCCGAACAGCGCCCGGCTCGCCACCACCCGGTCGCCGGCCTTGAGCTGGCTCATCAGGGCGGCGAACACCGCGGCCATGCCGGTGGCGGTGGCCCGTGCCGCCTCCGCCCCTTCGAGCAGCGCCAGCCTTTCCTCCAGCATGCGCACGGTGGGATTGCCCAGGCGCGAATAGACGAAGCGGTCGGTATCGGTGGCAAAGGCCGCCTCGGCCTCGGCCGCCGAGGAATAGACGAAGCCCGAGGTGGCAAAGATCGCCTCGGAGGTTTCCTCGAACTGGCTGCGCATGGTGCCGCCGCGCACCGCCAGTGTCTGCCGCCGCCAGCCCCCGGGGCCACCGCGCCGTTCGAATCCGCTGTCGTCCATCTGCCGCTCCAAACGAGAAACGCCCCGACCAGCCCAGGTCGGGGCGTTTCTGACGCTCGGACCTTTTAGCCGCTTGTTTTACGTGGCCGCAAGCTGGTCGCTCAAATCACCACGGGGTTCTCCGATAGGCCGGAACCGCCGGCGCTGTCAAGGGCGCCAAGGCCGAACGCGGGCCTGCCGCAGCCGGCACCGCCATCAGTCGAGACGCCTGACCAGCCCCTTTTCGATCAGAAGCCGCAGGAAATCGAGAACGTCGCGCCGGATGGTATCGGGATCGCCGTCATAGCTCGCCTCCAGGCGCGCGCACAGCCCGGCCACATCGGTCGGCTCCGCCAGGCCGCGCCAGATCGCGGCGGCCACCGGATCGAGGCCGACATAGCAGTCCAGCCGCCGGTCCAGCATGACCGTCTCGCCGCCGACATCGACCGACAGCGGGTCATAGGCCCGCACCACCCGGGACGACAGCGTGAGCATCGGCATCTCCGTGGCGGGCCGCATCGGCGATCGCTCCTCCTGCATGATGCAAGTATATATGATCCGGCAACACGCCAAGCAGACTCTGGAATTGTTCATGCCTGCACGCGATGCCCTTTCGGTAGAGGTTGGCGGCCGCACCATCGGGGAGAACCTCGCGCGTGCCGAAAGGGCGGGCGCGGTGCTGCGCCGGACGGACGGGCGCTACGCCCTGCCGCCCACCCCGCGCGATGGCATGGGTGTGGCCAGCGACCGCCCGTTCATCCTGAAGCTGGGGGCCTTCAGGCCACCTTGCCGCTTCCTCAACGGCTTCCTGTTCCGCGCCGCCTATGGCGAGGCGCAGGTGCCCTTCGGCTGCCGCAACTGCTACAAGGTGGTGGCCACGCCGCGAAGCTTCCACGAGATGATGCTGGTGAAGCCGATGGTGGAGGCGAGCGGCCACACCGCCAAGACCATCGTCGAGGCCCTGAACCCGCTGGTCGACCGGGCCTACAGCGCGGTGGTCTACGTCGAGGGGCTGGCGACCGCCAGGGGCGCCTGGCAGGCGCTGCGGCAGCAGATCGACCGGCACCCCGAGCTTGGCCCGGATGTCGGGCTGTTCATCCGGCGTGGCTGCATGAACTACGAGCGCCGCTGCGGCCCGTCCGACCGATACGTGATCGAGGGGCGGCTGGAGCCGGTCGAGGCGGCGCTGGAGGACCATTTCGTCCACCCCCGGCCACGCCCGCCGGATGCAAGGCGGGAGGGGGCGACCCTGCTGCGGATGATCGCGATCGCCGCCCAGATCGGCGACACCTCCAGCCGCCGCTATGGCGGCGGGCGGGCCGGCTTCCCGGCCTTCGTGACCTATGACCCGGCCGATGGCCGGCCGATCCCGCCGGCCGGCACCTGACCACGGCAGCCGCCGGCGTGACCCGCGACTATGCGCTCTATGGCCTGCGCCTGCGTTCGGCCCTGCCCCTGCCGGGTGCGCCGCCATGGGCCGGCCCGCCCGACCGG
>CAZEQG010000085.1:7254-9393 GCA_964514295.1 uncultured Alphaproteobacteria bacterium | reverse complement strand
GGGCGGGCGGTCGGCAGGCTGCGCTGGCGCGGCGGCAGCGGCGGGCGCTCCTCGAAGGGATCGTCCTCGACATGCCAGGGATAGTCGCTCTCCACCACCCAGGGCAGGGAATCGAGCGGCAGCCTGAAGCCGATCGGCGAATCGCCGGGGATCAGGTAGAGCCGCTCGGGCCGGAAGAACCAGGGGCCGGTCTGCCAGCCCCAGCCGGTGTGCTGGATCGGCAGCACATGGCCGACAGGCTTGCCGAGCCCATGCTCGAACACCCGGGCCAGCCGCGCCCGTTCCTCCGGATCGCTGAGCTTTGCGTCATGCGGGTCGATGTTGACCGGCAGCCGGCGCTCCCGCCAGGTGTGGTACCAGGTGTCCTCGAAGGCCGGCATCAGCCGCCGCTCGTCGAGGCCGAGGCGCTGGCAGAGCGCCTTCGCGAAGCGCTCGGCGGTGGCGGCATCGGCCTCGCCGGCATCCTCGTCGGCCGCCAGCAGCGACGGATCGCGCCACAGCGGCTCGCCGTCGCTGCGCCACAGGCAGGTCAGCGCCCAGCGCGGAAGCTGCTCGCCCGGATACCACTTGCCCTGGCCGTAGTGCAGCAGGTGGCCGGGGGCGAAGCGGGCGGCCAGCCGGCGGATCAGCTTGCCGGCGAGCGCCCGCTTGGTCGGCCCCAGGGCGGCGATGTTCCACTCGGCGCCGTCGAGATCATCGACCGACACGAAGGTCGGCTCGCCGCCCATGGTCAGGCGCACGTCGCCTGCCGCCAGCTCGCTGTCCAGCCTTTCGCCGAGGTCGAGGATGCGCTGCCATTCCGCCTCGGCATAGGGCTTGGTGACGCGCGGCGTCTCGGCGAAGCGGGTGACGCGCATGTCGAAGCCGAATTCGACCTCGGCCGGGTCGACCAGCCCGCTGATCGGGGCGGCGCTCGCGGGCTCCGGCGTGCAGGCGAGCGGGATGTGCCCTTCGCCCGCCAGCAGGCCGGATGTGGGGTCAAGCCCGATCCAGCCCGCGCCGGGCAGATAGACCTCCGTCCAGGCGTGCAGGTCGGTGAAGTCGGCCGGCGGGCCGGCCGGGCCGTCGAGCGGCTTCTGATCGGCCACGAGCTGGATCAGGTAGCCGGACACGAAGCGCGCGGCCAGTCCCATGTGGCGCAGCACCTGCACCAGCAGCCAGCCGGTGTCGCGGCACGACCCCTCGCCCCGCGCCAGCGTCTCCTCCGGGCTCTGCACGCCCGGCTCCATGCGGATAAGGTAGCGGATGTCCCGCTGCAGGCGCTGGTTGATGGCGACCAGGAAGTCCACGGTCGGGCAGGGGTCGCGCGGAATCGAGTCGAGCAGCCCGGCCAGCAGCGGCCCCGGCGTGTCGGTGCGCAGGAACGGCTTCAGCTCCGCCGCCAGCACCGGATCATAGGCGAAGGGCCAGGTTTCGGCCGCCGGCTCCAGGAAGAAGTCGAAGGGGTTGATCACCGTCATGTCGGCGACCAGATCGACCTCGACCGAGAAGCTCCGCGTCGGCTCGGGGAACACCAGCCGGGCGAGCCAGTTGCCCTGCGGGTCCTGCTGCCAGTTGATGAAATGGGCCGAGGGCTCGACCTTCAGCGCGTAGGACAGCACCGGGGTGCGGCTGTGGGGCGCCGGGCGCAGGCGCACGACCTGCGGTCCCAGCGTGACCAGCCTGTCATAGCGGTAGCTGGTGCGGTGGTGGAGGGCGACATGGATGCTCATGGGCGGCCGGCGACAGCCTAGCGATAGTGACCGCAGTGCAGCAAGCCTTGGCAACGTCGCGGCCCGGGGTAATGTGCGAGAAAATCGTCGTGCCGGGGGCAAGCGGGTTCCGCCTTCGCGGCAGGGCCGGCACGGCGCCCTCCGGTGCCGGGAAAACGGGAGCGTTGCATGACCAGCCTTTCGGGCAAGACAGCCATCGTCACCGGGGCCAGCCGGGGCATCGGGCACGCCATCGCGCTGGAGCTGGCGCGGCAGGGGGCCGACCTGGTGCTGGCCGCGCGCAGCGCCGACAGGCTGGAGGCGCTGGCCGCCGACATCCGCGCGCTCGGCCGCCGTGCCACGGTGCATGCTGCCGACCTGCGCCAGCCCGAGGCGCCCGGCCGCCTGATCGCCGCCGCCGGCGAATTCGACATCCTGGTGAACAATG
>CAZEQG010000085.1:0-7232 GCA_964514295.1 uncultured Alphaproteobacteria bacterium | reverse complement strand
GCCGGCTCCACGAAGCGCGGCGATTTCCTGGCCCTTGGCGAGGAGGATTGGGCCGAAGGCTTCGCCCTGAAGTTCTTCGGCTATGTGCGCTGCGCCAGGGCCGCCTGGCCGGTGCTGGCGGGCAGGCGGGGCGTGATCCTCAACATCGTGGGCGCTGGCGGCAGGACGCCATCGGCCGAATTCACCATCGGCGGCTCGGTCAATGCCGGGCTGCTCAACTTCACCAAGGCGCTGGCCGATCGTGGCCGGGGCGATGGCGTGCGGGTGCTGGCGCTGAACCCGGGGCCGGTGCGCACCGACCGGCTGATGGTGCGGGTGGAGGCGGTGGCGAAGGCCCGCGGACTGGACCGGGACGCCGCCATCGCCGTGCTGGAGAAGGAGCAGCAGGTCACCCGCTTCGGCACGGTGGAGGATATCGCCGGCATCGCCGCCTTCCTGGTGGGACCCCGGGCCGACTACATGCATGGCGCCATCGTCGATGCCGATGGCGGGGCAACCAAGGGGCTGTAGCGGCAGTCCTTGCCCGGCAATTCCTGCCGCCCGTCCGGGCCCCGCTGGCCGGGCAGGCGCTGCCGGCGGCGGAATGCCTGGGCCGCCGGCTGGCGGGGTTCTTGCGTGGGCCTGGCGGTCTTCCGCAACCCGCAATCCCCCGGGAGTGGCCAGAATGGCAGCAGCCCCAGATCAACGCTCGGTACTCGTGAAGTCGCACCGCCGCCAGGACATCGAGGTGGAGGTGCTGATCCATGTCTGCGACAACGGCATGTTCCGGGTGCGCCGACGAAGCCGCCAGCAGGGCCGGGCCATCCTGGTGCCGCTCGCCAGCTTCGAGGACCCGGTCGCCGCCGTGACCTATGCCCTTCAGCTGGACCTCAGCGCCGCCGCCACGCCGGTCCATCACGGCTTCGCGGCGGTCTAGCCTCTTGACGCCGGCAGGGGCGGCCGGCGCCCCTGCCGCCTGCCGCGGCCCCCAGCTGTTGCCGCGGCCCCTAGCTGTCGCCGCGGACGGTGCGCGAGGGCGGGAACCGGATGGAGACGGTGGTGCCGCTGCCGACCACGCTGTCGATGCGCATCTCCCCGCCATGCACCTTCACCAGCTCGTCGACGATGGCAAGGCCAAGGCCGGTGCCCGGCACCGCGCGGGCCAGCGAGTAGCGGCCGCGCACGAAGCGCCGGCGCACCGCCTCGATATCCTCCGGCGGAATGCCGATGCCGGTGTCGCTGACCTTCAGCACCACCGAATCATCATCGTCCACCTCGGCCGCCACCAGCACGGAGCCGCCGGCCGGGGTGAATTTCAGGGCGTTGGAGACGAGGTTGCCAAGAATCTGCCGGCAGGCCCTCTCGTCGGCCATGATGTCGGGCGGGTTCGAGGGGTAGGCGAGCGAAAGATTGGTGCCGCTGGCCTGGGCGCGCTCGCGGAACAGGCGGACCACGCCGCCGAGCAGGGCGACCGCCGACAGCCGCCGCTCCTCCAGGGTGAACTTGCCGCTCTCGACCTTGGCGAGGTCGAGCAGGTCGTTGATCAGGTTCAGCAGATGGGTGCCGCTGCTGACGATGTCGGTGGCGTAGTCGACATAGCGCGGGCTGCCCAGCGGCCCGAAGAACTCGCCGCGCAGCATTTCGGCGAAGCCGATGATGGCGTTCAGCGGCGTGCGCAGCTCATGGCTCATATTGGCCAGGAACTCGGTCTTGGAGCGGTTGGCGACCTCCGCCTCCTCCTTGGCGGCGCGCAGCGCGCGTTCGGCGCTCTTCTGCTCGGTGATGTCCACCACCTGGGTGAACAGCATCGGCCGCTGGTCGCCGACGCTGACCGCCATGCACACCGCCAGCGCCTCGCGCAGCCGGCCGTCGCGCGTGCGGTAGCGGGTTTCCACCTGCACGTTGGCCACCTCGCCGCGGTACAGGCGGGCCACCTGGCTGGCCATGGTGCTGCGCTCGGAGGGCGGCTGCAGGGCGGCGAGGTCCATCTGGGCGAGCGCGTCCAGGCTGTAGCCGATGAAGGCGCCGAAGGCCTGGTTCACCCGGTGGATGCGGCCGTCGAAGCTGCTGATCGCGATGCCGATCGGCGACTGCTCGAAGAGCTGGCGGAACTCGGCCTCGCGGGCCGCCGCCTGGCGCTCGCGCTCGACCTGCTCGGTGATGTCGGTGGCGATCACGCAGACCCCGCCATCGGGGATCACCTTCTCGCGCACCTGCAGCGTGCGGCCGTCGCTCAGCGTCATGCGCAGGGGCGGCTGGCCGCTGCGCAGCCGGGCCATGCGCCAGGCGATCCAGCCCTTGGGATCGGCGCGGGCCTCCAGCACCGCGCCGGTCTGCACCAGATGGCGCAGGATGTCCTCGAAGGGGGTGCCGGGCTTCGCCATGTCGTCGAGCCAGGCGTAGAGCTTGCGATAGCGCCGGTTCGACATCACGAAGCGGTCGTTGTGATCCAGCAGGAGGTATGATTCCTGCGCCTGCTCCAGCGCGCTCAGGAGCTGGCGGTTGGCGGAATCGAGCTGGTGGCGGGCGTTGATCTCGGCCGTGACGTCGCGGGCGATGCCGCGGTAGCCGAGGAAGCGGCCATCCTCGGCGATCTTCGGCCGGCCGCTGGTGCGCACATAGCGCACCGCGCCGTCGCGCGCGGTGGCGGCATAGGTGAAGCCGTCGAAGCCGCGCCGGGCTTCGAGGTCCTGCAGGTGGGCCGCCAGGTCCTCCGGGCTGACATAGCCGGCGATCACGTCGATCCGCCGCTTGCCGATGACATCGGTGAAGGCCGAGGAGGGCGCTATCGGGTTGCGGTGCGATATCGACACGAAGCGATGATCGGCGTCGGTCTCCCAGACCCAGTCGGACGCGACCTCAAGGAACTCCTCAAGCTGGGCGACACGGGCCCGCAGCCACTCGATCTCCGGGACGTTCTGTCCGTCACACATCGCTTCCCCCGGTTGGGAGGATATTAGTATAGGGACCGAGAATCCTACCGATTCGTTAACGCACGCCAGTCCCCTTCAATTTCCGCCGCCGGCAGCCCGTCCAGCACGAACACCAGGCTGCTCCGGCGCGGTCCTTCAGGCCAGCCGCGCAGGCGCACCGGCGGATGGGCGATGTGCTGCACGCCATGCACCACGACGGGCGCGCCCTCACCCTGAAGATCGAAAATGCCCTTGTAGCGCAGCAGCTTTTCGCCATGCCGCCCGCGCAGGGTGCCAAGCCAGCGGGCCAGCGGCTCCCAGGCCAGCGGCGCGTCGGCGGACAGCGCCAGGCTGGCGATCGCGCCGTGCCCGTCATGGTGGTGGTGCGCGTGGCCGTCGCCATGGTCGTGGTCGTGATCGTGGTCGCAGGCGGCGGGCGGCGGCGCGCCGCTCCATCCGGCCTCGGTGGGGAAGCCGTCGAAATCCGCGGCCGGCAGCAGCGGCGCCCGGGCGTTCAGCGCCCTCAGGGCCGCGGTCAGGGCGGCGGCATCATGGGGCATGTCCGTCTTGCCGATGAGCAGCCGGTCGGCAACCGCCACCTGACGCTGCGATTCGCGGTGCCGGCCCAGGGTCGACAGGCCGAGGACCGCATCGACCACCGCGACCACCGCACCGACGCGGAAATTGCGCGAGGCCGGGCCGCCGCGCAGCAGCATCTGCAGGATCGGCGCCGGGTCGGCGATGCCGGTGGTCTCGATCACCACCTGCCGGAAGGCCGGGATCTGGCCCTCCGCCCGCTGCCAATAGAGCGTGCGCAGCGTATCCTCGAGGTCGGAGCGCACGGTGCAGCACACGCATCCCGCCTCCAGCAGGCGCATCTCTCCGGCCACCCGCTCGACCAGCAGATGGTCGATGCCAACCTCGCCAAGCTCGTTCACGATCACCGCCGTGTCGGCCATCTCCGGCCGGCGCAGCAGGCGGTTCAGCAGCGTCGTCTTGCCGCTGCCAAGGAAGCCGGTAAGGATGTGGACCGGTGTCTGGCCTGGCGAAGGGTCGGGCAGGAAGAAGCTCATCCTCGACAAGTGGGATGCCAATGGCCGTTCCGCCAGGGATCATCATCGAGACGGTGGAGATGCATACCGGCGGCGAGCCGGTGCGCATCGTGGTCTCCGGCTGGCCGGACACGCCGGGGCCGACGCTGCTTGACCGGCGGCGCCAGGCGATGGCCGGGCTCGACGGCATCCGCCGCTTCCTGATGCATGAGCCGCGCGGCCATTTCGACATGTATGGCGCCGTGCCCCTGCCGGCCGATGACCCTGCGGCCGCCTTTGCGGTGCTGTTCCTGCACAATGCCGGGTTCAGCACCATGTGCGGGCATGCCACGATCGCGCTCGGCCGCTGGGCGGTCGACAGCGGGCGGGTGGCGGGGCGCCGGTTCGGCCTGCAATGCCCGTGCGGTACCGTGGAGGTCAGCGTCGAGGCCGACGGGTCGGCCGCCTTCGTCAGCGTGCCGGCCTTTGCCGCCGGCCTCGACCTGGTGGTGGAGGTGCCGGGCTTCGGGCCGGTGCTGCTGGACATCGGCTTCGGCGGCGCCTTCTACGCCATCCTGCCGGCCGCCCGGCTGGGGCTCAGCCTCGACGATCCGGTCGCCCGGCTGACCGATGCCGCCGCCGCCGTCACCGAGGCGGCGCGGGCGGTGCCGCTGCACCATCCGGGCGAGCCGGAACTGGCCTTCCTCTATGGCACCATCCTGACCGACGGCGGCGACGGGCTGTCGGCGCCGTCGCGCAATGTCTGCGTCTTCGCCGAGCGGGAGGTCGACCGCAGCCCGACCGGCAGCGGGGTGACCGCGCGCATGGCGCTGGCGGCGGCCAGGGGCCAGGCGGCGGGGCTGCGCCGCTTCGCCAGCCTGACCGGGGCGGTGTTCACCGGCGAGATCGCCGAGAGCCTCAGCGGCGCCGTGCGGGTGCGCGTGGTCGGCAAGGCGCACTACACCGGCAGCGCCCGCTTCACCGCCGAGGCTGACGACCGGCTGGCCGGCGGCTTCCTGCTGCGATAGCCCCGCCGGTCAGTGGCGGATCTGGTCCGTCGCCCGGACATGGCCCCAGAAGGTGGCGGGCGTGTCCAGCAGGTGGCGCAGGCCGGTCCGCTCGAGCATCAGCTCGGTCTCGCGCTGGGCCTGGTCCAGCACCTCATCCTCGTCCACCAGCAGGGCGCGGCGTCCGGCATAGGCGATGCGGCCGTCCACGATCACCGTGTCGACATCATTGCCGTTGGCGAAATAGACCGCACGGAAGACCGGCATGTTGGCCGGATAGAGATGCGGCCGGCGCAGGTCGAGCAGCACCACGTCCGCCTTCTTGCCGGGTTCCAGCGAGCCGATGTCGTCGGCCATGCCGAGCGCGCGGGCGCCGTCGATCGTGCACATCTCCAGGACGCGGCCGGGCGGCAGCCAGGTGGGGTCGCGGAAATGCCGGCGGTGATAGTGCATGCACTGCTGCATGTGGCGGAACATGTCGCCGGAGCGGTCAGGCGCGGTGCCGTCCGAACCCAGGCAGACATTGGCCCCGGCCTCCAGCAGCTCGGGCACCGGGCAGCGCCCCATGATCGAGGCGACGGCGCTGGGGTTGTGGGCGATATGGGTGCCGCTGTCGGCGACCAGGCGGATCTCCTCGGCGGTGAGATCGGTCGAATGGCTGAACAGGGCGTCCGAGCCCAGCAGGTCGAGCCCCTGAGCATAGGCCACGCTGCCCCTGCCGTGGCCGTCTTGCGTGAACACCACGCCGGTCTCGCGCGACAGGTCGCGCATGCGGCGGGCCTGCGCCCGGGCGTTCTCCAGCTCGGCGGCCGACAGGTCGCCGAGATGTTCTTCCCGCAAGGTGGGCGTGATCAGCGCCATGTTCAGCCGCCGGCCATGGCTGCCATGCCAGCGCCGGATCAGCTCGCGGCAGGTCGCGAACTGGTCCTCGAAGCTGACCGGGCGAGTCACCGGCCGGCCGTCCACGAAGCGGGCATAGGTCCGCGGATGAGGTGGCCGGGTGGAGCCCACCGCCACCACCGAACGGGTGCCGACCTCGCGCACCCCCTCGCAATGGGCGTCGCCATAGGCCGGCTCGTCGCAGCGCATGATGGTGTCGCCGCCGCCCAGCAGCGACACCCCCGTGGTGACGCCGAAGCGCAGGCGTTCGAGCGCGGCCAGCCTTGCCTCGGCGTACCAGAACTCCGGTGTCGAGGCGACGGTGTAGACGGTCTCGCAGGCCGCATACCAAAGGTCGCCGCGGCCGCCGCCCATGGTCTT
Organism: uncultured Alphaproteobacteria bacterium; assembly: GCA_964514295.1. Taxonomy (GTDB): domain Bacteria; phylum Pseudomonadota; class Alphaproteobacteria; order CAZEQG01; family CAZEQG01; genus CAZEQG01. The sequence continues at coordinate 1,043 of CAZEQG010000085.1, read as the reverse complement.
GATCAGGCCGTGCCCGGCATGGGCGTGGCCATCCACCAGGCCCGGCATCACCAGCATGCCGGTGGCGTCGATCACCTTGGGCGCGCTGTGCGCCGCCGTCACCTCGGCGGCCGGGCCGACCGCCAGGATGCGGTCGCCGGCGATCGCGACGGCGCCGTCGGCGATCACGCGGCGGTCCGGGTCGATGGTGGCGACGGTGCCGTTGACGATCAGGATATCGGCCATCTCAGGCTCTCCGCAGCGTGGGGATCAGGGACAGGAGTTCGCGGGTATAGGCATGCGCCGGTGCGGCGAACAGGGTCTCCGTCGGCGCCTCCTCGACGATGCGTCCGGCCTGCATCACCGCCACCCGGTCGCACATCTGCCGGATCACCGCCAGATCGTGGCTGATCAGCAGCAGGGTAAGGCCGGTGGCGTCGCGCAGGTCTTTCAGCAGGTTCAGGATCTGCGCCTGGATCGAGACGTCGAGCGAGCTGGTCGGCTCGTCGCAGATCAGCAGGGTCGGCCTGGCGCCGAGGGCGCGTGCGATCGAGATGCGCTGGCGCTGGCCGCCGGAGAAGGCGTGCGGGAAGCGGGCCGCCCCGGCCCGCTCCAGCCCCACCGCCTCCAGCAGCAGCTCGGCATCCTCCGCCGCTTCGCGGGGGCCGCTGGCCAGGCGGTAGAACAGGATCGGCTCGGCCAGGGTGGTGCCGATGCGCAGCCGCGCGTTCAGCGAGGAATAGGGATCCTGGAAGATCATCTGCATCGGCCGGCGCTGCCCGGCGGCGGCGATCGGCCGGCCGCGGAACAGCACCCTGCCTGCGGTCGGCGCCACCAGCCCGGCCACGACATTGGCGATGGTGGTCTTGCCGCAGCCGCTTTCACCGACCAGCCCGAACACCTCGCCCGCCTGCACGCTGAAGCTGACGCCATCGACGGCGCGGAAGCCCGCTGCCGGGCGCCAGGGCAGCAGGCTGCGCCCGCGATAGTCGACCGCCAGCCCCTCCACCCGCAGCAGTTCCCCGCTGCCCGCCGCCTCCCCGGCGCTGCGGCGCCTCAGCTCG
>CAZEQG010000084.1:275-9409 GCA_964514295.1 uncultured Alphaproteobacteria bacterium | reverse complement strand
GCGGCCCCGACCCGCCCGCCCGCGGCGGCACCCCTGGCGGCCGTACCCCCGGTGGCGGCCACCGGCGGCGCCTTCAAGATCCAGCTTGGCGCGCTGACGGCCGAAGATGCGGCCCGGCGCGAATGGGCGCGCCTGCAGCGCAAGTTCCCGCGCGAGCTGTCGGCGCTGACGCTGACGGTGCAGCGTATCGAGGTGGCCGGCCGCGGCACCTTCTTCCGCATCCAGGGGGGGCCGCTCGACGAGGCCGGCGCCACTGGCCTGTGCAACGCGCTGAAAGGGCAGGGGCAAGCCTGCATCGTGGTGAGGCCATGACGACAGTGAAAGCCGCGATCCTGGGCTGCGAGGGCAGCACCCTGAGCAGCGCCGAGGCGGCGTTCTTCCGGGCACAGAACCCCTGGGGCTTCATCCTGTTCCAGCGCAACTGCGAGGAGCCGGACCAGGTGCGCGCACTGGTGGCGGCGCTGCGCGAGGCCGTGGGCCGCGCCGACGCGCCGGTGCTGATCGACCAGGAAGGCGGCCGCGTCGCCCGGCTGAAGCCGCCGCACTGGCGCCCCACGCCCGCCCCCGGCCGCTTTGCGCAGCGCTTCGCGCAGGCGCCCGAACTGGCCGTCGAGGGGGCCTGGCTCAACGCCCGGCTGATCGCGCGCGACCTCCACGCGCTCGGCATCACGGTGGACTGCGCGCCGGTCCTCGACGTGCTGCGGCCGGAAACCCACAACGTGATCGGCGACCGCGCCTATGGCCGCGATCCCGAGGTGGTGGCCGCCTTCGGCCGGGCCGTGGCCGAGGGGCTGAAGGCAGGCGGCGTGCATGCGGTGATGAAGCACATCCCGGGCCATGGCCGGGCCACCGTCGACAGCCATTTCACCTGCCCCAGGGTGGCCGCCACCATGGCCGAACTGGCGGACGACTTCCTGCCCTTCCAGCGGCTGAGCGACCTGCCTTTCGCGATGACCGCGCATGTCATCTATGACGCCATCGACACGGCCCGCCCGGCCACCCTGTCGCCGGCGGTCGTCGAACGGGCGATCCGCGGCGCCATCGGCTTTTCCGGCCTGCTGATCTCGGACGACCTGTCGATGAACGCGCTGGGCGGTCGGCTGGGCGAGCGGGCCGCCCAGGCCCTGGCGGCGGGCTGCGACATCGCGCTGCACTGCAACGGCCGCTTCGCCGAGATGGCCGAGGTGATGGCCGCCGTGGGACCGCTGAGTGACAGCGCCTGGCAGCGCATCGCGGCCCTGCCGGTGCTGTCGGCCGCCGCCTTCGATCCCGCCGCCGCCGCCGCCCGGGTCGAGGCGCTGGTCGCGGCATGACTGCCGACATCGCCGAGATCCTGGCCACCGCCTCGGTCTGGGTGCTGCCGGTGCTGCTGGCTGTCACCCTGCACGAGGCGGCCCATGGCTGGGCCGCCTGGAAGCTGGGCGACGACACCGCCTACCGGCTGGGACGAGTGACCTTCAACCCGCTGCGCCATGTCGATCCCTTCGGCACCATCGTGCTGCCGGCGCTGCTGCTGCTGGTGCGCGCGCCCTTCCTGTTCGGCTATGCCCGGCCGGTGCCCGTGGCCTTCACCCGGCTGCGCCATCCGCGCCGCGACATGGTGATGGTGGCGGCGGCGGGGCCGGGGGCCAATCTGGTGCTGGCGACGATGGCGGCGGCGGCCTTCCATCTGGTGCCGTGGGTGCCGGCGGTGGCGCAGGAGTGGTTTGCCCTGAACCTGCGCAACGCCCTTTGGCTCAACCTGGTGCTGGCGGTCTTCAACATGCTGCCGATCCCGCCGCTGGATGGCGGGCGGGTCGCGGTCGGGCTGCTGCCGCTGCCGCTGGCGGTCGCCCTGCAACGCCTGGAGCGCTATGGGCTGGTGCTGGTGATCGGCGGGCTGTTCCTTTTGCCGTGGCTGGCGGCGCAGGCCGGCTGGCATGTCGATGTGGCGGGTCATGTCGTGCTGGGGCCGGTCGCGGTCCTGGCCGAGCTGATCTTCTGGATCACGGGGGTGGGGTGAGCCCGGAGGCCGAGTTCGCAGAGGACCCGCGCCCGCCGGCGCCGCCCGCGGGCGGCTTCACGGTCGACCTCGACGGTTTCGAGGGACCGATCGACCTGTTGCTGTCCCTGGCCCGCGACCAGAAGGTCGACCTCAAGCGGATTTCGATCCTGGCGCTCGCGGAACAGTTCCTGGCCTTCGTCGTCCAGGCCCGGGCGCTCAGGCTGGAGCTGGCCGCCGACTATCTGGTGATGGCGGCCTGGCTTGCCTACCTGAAATCCCGCCTGCTGCTGCCGGAGCCGCCGGCCGACGAGGAGCCTTCGGGCGAGGAGCTGGCGGCGATCCTGGCCTTCCAGCTTCAGCGGCTGGCGGCCATGCAGAAAGCCGGCCAGGCGCTGATGGATCGGCCGAGGCTGGGTCATGCCTTCTTCGCCCGCGGCATGCCCGAGGACATTTCTGCCAGCCGCAGGCCGGTGCTGGATGTCGGCCTCTACGACCTGCTGCGGGCCTATGGCGAGCAGCATGCCAGGGCCGAGGAGCCGGCGCTGCGCATCGCGCCGACCGAGCTGCACTCGATCGAGCAGGCCCTGGCCCGGCTCCAGCTGCTGCTGGGGCCAACGCCGGACTGGCAGGACCTCACCGGCTTCCTGCCGCCGGCGCTGAAGGGCGGGCTGATCTTCCGCTCCGCCCTGGCCGCGACCTTCGGCGCCGGGCTGGAGATGGTGAAGGAGGGGATGGCGGAGATCCGCCAGGGTGCGCCCTTCGGGCCGATCTATCTGCGCGGGCGGCGGCGAGATGGCTGATCCGGAGCACAAGCGCCTGATCGAGGCGCTGCTGTTTGCCAGCGCCGAGCCGCTGGACGAGGCGGCACTGGCCAGCCGCCTGCCCGACGGCGCGGCCCTGCCGGAAATCCTCGACAGCCTGGCGGCCGACTATGCCGGGCGCGGGGTCAACCTGGTCCGGCTCGGCGGGCGCTGGATGATGCGCACCGCCCCCGATCTCGCCTTCCAGCTCCGCCTGCAGACGAATGTGCAGCGCAAGCCGTCGCGCGCGGCCGTCGAGACGCTGGCGATCATCGCCTATCACCAGCCGGTGACCCGGCACGAGATCGAGGAAATCCGCGGCGTGGCGCTGAGCAAGGGCACGCTCGACCTGCTTTTCGAGGCCGGCTGGGTGCAGCCGAAGGGCCGGCGCAACTCGCCCGGACGGCCGGTGACCTGGGTGACCACCGACGCCTTCCTCACCCATTTCGGACTGGGCGCGCTGGACGAGTTGCCCGGAATCGAGGAACTGAAGGCCGCCGGTCTGCTCGAGCGCCGGCCGGGCCTGACGACGCTGGCGATGCGGCCGGAAGAGGCGGCCGAAGGCGGCGACGAGGAGGAGGAGGCGGGATGACCGCGGCGCTGGAGTTCGATGGCATCGTCTACCGCTATGGCGCGGTTCCGGCCGTGGACGGGCTGTCGCTGACGGTCGGCGCGGGCGAGGTGGTGTGCCTGCTGGGGCCCTCGGGCTGCGGCAAGACCACGGCGCTGCGCCTGGCGGCGGGGCTGGAGAAGGTGCAGCAGGGGGCGGTGCGCCTTGCCGGCCGCCTGGTCGGGGCGCCGCACCTGCATGTGCCGCCGGAAGCGCGCGGCATCGGCATGGTGTTCCAGGACTACGCCCTGTTCCCCCATCTGACCGTCGCCCAGAATGTCGGCTTCGGGCTGGCGGCCGCGGCCGGGCGGGAGGCCCGGGTGGCGGAGGTGCTGGCGCTGGTGGGCATGACCGCGCAGGCCAGTGCCCACCCTCACATGCTGTCGGGCGGGCAGCAGCAGCGCGTGGCACTGGCCCGGGCCCTCGCGCCCGGGCCGGGGGTGATGCTGCTGGACGAGCCCTTCTCCGGGCTCGACGCGCGGCTGCGCGACCAGGTGCGCGACGAGACGCTGCACGCCCTGCGCGCCGCCGGCACGGCGACCCTGATGGTCACGCATGATTCCGAGGAGGCGATGTTCATGGCCGACCGCATCGCCGTGATGCGGGCGGGCCGCCTGGTGCAGGTCGCCACCCCGGTCGAGCTGTATTGCCGGCCGGCGAACCGCTTCGTCGCCGCCTTCTTCGGCGAGGTCAACACCCTGACCGGCGTGGTGCGTGACGGGCGCATCGACACGCCGCTCGGCCCGGTCGCCGCCGGGGGCCTGGCGGAGGGCAGCGACGCCGACGTGGTGATCCGGCCCGAGGCCCTGCATCTGGCCGAAGGCGAGGGGGCACGGGTGCTGGAGGCGCGGCTGCTCGGGCGGACCTCGCTGATCCATCTGGAACTGGCCGGCCTGCACCTGCATTCGCGCATGCCGGGCGTGTATGTGCCGGCCGCCGGCCAGTCCCAGGCGGTGCGCCTCGACCCCAGCCAGACCTTCGTGTTCGCGCGGGCGCCGGCATGAGCGGGCTTACCCTCGGCCACCTGATGCTGGGGGTGGTGGTGGTGCTGGTGCTGGCGCTCGTCGTGTTCCGCCGCCGTCGCTGAGGGCCTGCATGCGTGGTGACGGCGATTGCCCATGCCGGGCCATTCTGCCATAGTCCGCGCGCTTTTCCGGGGGCCGGGGCCTATGGGAGTTGTCAATGGGCGCCTTTAGCATGTGGCATTGGTTGATCGTCCTGGCGATCGTCCTGATCATTTTCGGCGCGGGCAAGCTGCCGAAGGTGATGGGCGACTTCGGCAAGGGGATCAAGAACTTCAAGGAAGGCATGAAGGACCAGGAGGCCGAGGAGGCCGCCCGCAAGCTGGAGGAGCAGAACGCCGCCAAGCCTGCGCAGCCCGCGGCCGCCGCGAATATCTCCGCCTCCGAAGCGGCCCGCAGCGAATCCGCCCCGCGCGCCTGATCGCCCGCGCGCCTGCATGGCACGCGCGGCTTCGGCCGGCGGGACCGGGGCGGGAGATCGATGATGCCTGAGCCTTGCGATGTTTGACATCGGCTGGAGCGAAATGGCGGTGATCGTGATGGTCGCCGTCGTCGTCATCGGGCCGAAGGACCTGCCCAAGGTGATCCGCACGCTCGGCCTGTGGGTCGGCAAGGCGCGGGCGATGGCACGCGAGTTCCAGGCCTCGGTCGACGAGATGGTGCGCCAGTCCGAGCTGGACGAGGTGCGCAAGCAGGTCGAGGAGGCGGCAAAGGTCGATGTCGAGAAGGAGTTCCAGGCCACCATCGATCCCGATGGCAGCCTGAACAAGATGCTCGACGTGAAGATCGACCCGACGGTGGAGACGGCTCCGGCCAGCCCGCCACCCGCGACCCCGCTGCCCGCCACCCCGACCGCCGGGCCGAACCCGCCGGCCGTGGCCGAACCGGCAGCGGCCGACAAGCCGGTGCTTCCCGCTGACAAGGCCACGGCCTGACCCACCCTGATGCACAACGACGATCCGGAGATGAACAAGATGCCGCTGCTCGATCACCTGATCGAGCTGCGCAACCGCATGATGTGGGCCTTCGGTGCCGTCGGCGTGCTGTTCCTGGTGTGCTATTACTTCTCAAGCGACATCTACGGCTTCCTGGTGCGGCCGCTGGCCAACCTGGTCGGCACCGACAGCGGCCGGCGGATGATCTATACCGGCATGGCCGAAGCCTTCTTCACCTATGTGAAGGTCTCCTTCTGGTCGGCGGTGTTCCTGGCCTTTCCGGTGATCGCCACGCAGCTCTGGATGTTCATCGCTCCGGGGCTCTACCGGCACGAGAAGCGCGCCTTCCTGCCCTTCCTGGTGGCGACGCCCTTCATGTTCTTCCTGGGGGGTGCGGTTGCCTATTACGTGATCTTCCCGCTCGCCTGGCAGTTCTTCCTGGGCTTCGAGTCGACCGGCGGCGACGGCACCCTGCCAATCCAGCTCGAGGCGCGGGTGGCGGAATACCTGTCGATCGTGATGACCTTGATCTTTGCCTTCGGCATCGCCTTCGAGACGCCGGTGCTGCTGACGCTGCTGGCCCATGTCGGCATCGTCACCGCGGCCGGGCTGCGCAGCGCGCGCCGCTTCATCATCGTCGGCGTTTTCGTGATCGCCGCCATCGTGACGCCGCCAGACCCGATCAGCCAGATCACCCTGGCGATACCGATCCTGATCCTGTTCGAGTTGTCGGTGCTGCTGATCGCCCGGATGGAGCGCCGGCGCGCCGCCCGCGAAGCCGCCGAGGAGGCCGGAGAGAGCGCCGCATGATCGACATCGCCTTGATCCGCGCCGATGCCGCGGCCTTTGACGCGGCCCTGGCGCGGCGGGGGCTGGCGCCCCTGTCGGCCGACATCCTCGACCTCGACCAACGGCGGCGGGCCGTGCAGACCGAGCTGCAGCGCGGCCAGGCGCGGCGCAACGAGGCGTCCAAGGAAATCGGCCAAGCCCGCAAGGCCGGCGGCGACGCCACGGCGCTGATGGCCGAGGTGGCTGCGCTGAAGGAGGCGCTGCCGCGGCTGGAGGAGGAGGAGAGGCAGCTTGCCGGCGCGCTGGAGGCCATCCTCGCCGGCATCCCGAACCTGCCCTCGCCCGATGTGCCGGAGGGTCCGGACGAGAGCGGCAATGTCGAGATCCGGCGCCGTGGCAGCCCGCGCAACCTGGAGGCCCCGAAGGAGCATTTCGACCTCGGCGAGGCGCTGGGGCTGATGGATTTCGAGGCGGCCTCCCGCCTGTCGGGCGCCCGCTTCGTGGTGCTGAAAGGGGCGCTTGCCCGGCTTGAACGGGCCCTTGCCTCCTTCATGCTCGACAGCCACACCCTTGGCTTCGGCTACACCGAGGTGGTGCCGCCGTTCCTGGTGCGCGAGGCCGCGGTCTATGGCGTCGGCCAGCTTCCGAAATTCGCCGAGGACCTGTTCCGCACCACCAACGATTACTGGCTGATCCCCACGGCCGAGGTGCCGCTGACCAGCCTGGTGATGGATCAGATCGTGGCCGAGGAGGCGCTGCCGCTGCGCTTTACCGCCTACAGCCCCTGCTTCCGTTCGGAGGCTGGCGCGGCCGGCAAGGACACGCGCGGCATGATCCGCCAGCACCAGTTCAGCAAGGTGGAGCTGGTATCGATCGCCCACCCCGACCATTCGCAGGCCGAGCACGAGCGGATGACGGAGGCGGCCGAGACCATCCTGAAGAAGCTGGAACTGCCCTTCCGCACCGTCGTGCTGTGCACCGGCGACATGGGGTTTGCCTCCCGCAAGACCTATGACATCGAGGTCTGGCTGCCCGGCCAGGGCCGCTACCGCGAGATATCGAGCTGCTCCAACTGCGGCGACTTCCAGGCCCGGCGCCTGCGGGCGCGGTTCCGCGGCGCCGACCGGCAGACCCGGCTGGTCCATACGCTGAACGGTTCCGGGCTCGCGATCGGCCGCACCATCGTGGCGATCCTGGAAAACTGGCAGGAACCCGGCGGCGCCATCACCATCCCCCCCGCGCTGCGCCCCTATATGGGCGGGCTGGAGCGTATCGAGGCCACCGCCGCATGAACGACTTCTCGCGTTTACGCATCCTCGTCAGCAATGACGATGGCATCACCGCGCCCGGGCTGAAGGTGCTGGAGCGGGTGGCGCGCGCGCTGTCCAAGGATGTCTGGGTGGTGGCGCCTGAGCAGGAGCAGTCGGGGGCCGGACATTCGCTGACGCTGCGCCGTCCGCTCAGGCTGCGCCAGGTGTCGCGGCGGCGCTTTGCGGTCGACGGCACGCCGACCGACTGCGTGCTGCTGGCGGTCAACGAGCTGCTGCGCAAGCGGCCCCCGCATCTGGTGCTGTCGGGCGTGAACCGTGGCGCTAACATGGGCGAGGACGTGACCTATTCCGGCACCGTTGCCGCCGCCATGGAGGGCACGCTGCTGGGCCTGCCGGCGATCGCGCTGTCGCTGCAGACGACCTGGACCCATCCGCCGCACTGGTCGACGGTGGAAGCGCACGCCCCCGCCCTGATCCAGCGCCTGTGCACCGCCGGCTGGCCGCAGGGCGTGCTGATGAACCTGAACTTCCCCGACGTCACCGCCGCCCAGGTCAAGGGCGTGCAGGTGACCGAGCAGGGCTACCGCAAGATCGGTTCGCATGTGCACAAGGGCGATGACCCCTATGGCCGGCCCTATTACTGGATCGGCGCCGTGCGCTCGGAAGAGGCGCCGAAGCCCGGGACCGACCTGCACGCGGTCCATGACGGCTATATCAGCGTCTCGCCGATCCATCTGGAAATGACGCACCGGGCCACGCTGAGCCACCTGGAGGCCGCGTTCCGGTGAGCCTCGACGCCGCGCGCAAGATCCGCCTGATCATGGAGCTGCGCGGGCAGGGGGTGACCCACACCGGCGTGCTGTCGGCGCTGGAGCGCATCCCGCGCGAGATGTTCGTGCCGGCAACCTTCGCCGATCAGGCCTATGAGAACACCGCCCTGCCGATCGGCCACGGCCAGACCATCAGCCAGCCGCTGATCGTCGGCACCATGAGCCAGGCACTGGAGCCCGATGACCGCCTGCGGGTTCTGGAGATCGGCACCGGCTCCGGCTACCAGACGGCGGTGCTGGCGAAGCTGTTCCGCCGCGTCTACACCATCGAGCGCCACAAGCCCCTGCTGCGCGAGGCCGAGGCCCGGCTGGCCGCACTCGGCATCACCAACGTGGTGACCCGCCATGGTGATGGCATGAAGGGCTGGCCCGAAGCCGCGCCCTTTGACCGCATCATCGTGACCGCCGCCGCTCCGGCGATGCCGGAGGCGCTGACCAGCCAGCTTTCGCTTGGCGGCATCATGGTGCTGCCGCTGGGCGGTCCGGCAGCCGAGCAATGGCTGATCAAGGTGAAGAGGACCGAGGCGGGGATCGAAAAGCAGGGCGTCTTCCCCGTCCGATTCGTTCCCCTTGTGGCGGGACTGCCGGAAGATCGCTAAGAATAGCGTGTGATGCGCCGCTCCATCGTCCCTGCCGTATCGCTTGCCGCCGCGCTGCTGCTCGCTGGCTGCGCCCTTGGGCCGCCGGCCGCTGAGGGGCCGCCTGCCGGCACCGCGCCGGTGGCGATCAACGCGCCGCCGGGCAGTTCGCCGCCGCAGCTGCAGGTTCAGCGCGACGTCCATGTGGTCGAGGTTGGTGACACGGTGCACAAGATCGCCCGGGCCCGCAGCCTTGCCGTAAGGGAACTGATCGAGCTGAACGGCCTGCGCCCGCCCTATGGGCTGCGCGTCGGC
>CAZEQG010000084.1:0-241 GCA_964514295.1 uncultured Alphaproteobacteria bacterium | reverse complement strand
CAGGGCGACACGCTCTACGCCATCGCCCGCCGGCAGAATGTCGAGGTGGCAAGCCTGGTGCAGCTCAATGGGCTGACACCGCCCTATGTCATCCGCCCCGGTCAGCGGCTGGTGCTGCCGGGCAGTGTACAGCGGGCGGTGCCGCCTGCTGCCGCTCCCGCCGCGGTGCCGGACAGTTTTGTCGCGCCACCGCCATCGGCCAGCCTGCCGGTCGCGCCGCCGCCCGAGCCTGCGCCGGCCG
>CAZEQG010000083.1:0-9425 GCA_964514295.1 uncultured Alphaproteobacteria bacterium | reverse complement strand
TGCGGCCGGGCCCAGGACGATTGCACGGCGGCGGTGCCGCGGCTGGCGGCGCGCGGCCCCGGCCACATGGCCGCCTGCCTGCACCCGCTGCCGGGGGAGGTGGCGCCATGACGGCGCTGATCGAAGCGCGCGGGCTGACCAAGCATTTCCACCGCCGCCGCACCCTGTTCGGCCTGATCGGCCAGCCGCCGGTGCATGCGGTCGAAGCCATCGACCTTGCGATCGACGCGGGCGAGACCCTGGGGCTGGTCGGCGAATCCGGCTGCGGGAAGTCGACCACCGGCAGGCTGCTGGTGCGGCTCATCGAGCCGACCGCCGGGGCGGTGCTGCACCGCGGCCAGGATCTGCTGAAGCTGGACCGGGCGGCCCTGCGCGCCCGCCGCCGGCAGCTCCAGATCATCTTCCAGGACCCCTACGGCTCCCTCAACCCGCGCCTGACCGTGGGCGACATCATCACCGAAGCCTTCGCCATCCACGGCATCGGCGACCGGGCGTCGCGGCGGCGGCGGCTGGGCGAGCTGCTCGATATCGTCGGCCTGCCGGCCAGCTACGCCACGCGCTATCCCCATGAGTTCAGCGGCGGCCAGCGCCAGCGCGTCGGCATCGCCCGGGCGCTGGCGCTGAAGCCGGAATTCCTGGTCTGCGACGAGGCGGTCTCGGCCCTCGACGTGTCGATCCAGGGCCAGATCGTGAACCTGATGCAGGATCTCCAGCGCGATCTCGGCCTGACCTACCTGTTCATCAGCCACAACCTCGCCGTGGTGCGCCACATCTCCACCCGGGTGGCGGTGATGTATCTCGGCCGCATCGTCGAGCAGGGGCCGACCGGCCCGCTGTTCGCCGCCCCCCGCCATCCCTACACGCAGGCCCTGCTGTCGGCGATCCCGCGGCCCGATCCGGATGCCCCCCGCCAGCGCCTGCGCCTGCCGGGGGATGTCGGCGGCGGTCCCGGCGCCATCCGGGGCTGTGCCTTTGCGCCGCGCTGCCCGCTGGCGGTCGCGCGCTGCCGCGAGGAGAGGCCGGCGCTGCGCGTCAATGCCGGCGGCCACGCCGTCGCCTGTCACCAGGTAGCCTGAGGAGCCGTTCATGCCCCGCATCCTGATCGTCCAATGCATGCAGGAAATCTCGTCCTTCAATCCGGTGCCCAGCGAATACGCGAATTTCGCCATCCACCGGGGCCAGGAGATCTTCGGCGAGCGCGGGCGCAACACCGGCATGGGCGGCGCCCTGGCCGTGTTCGAGGCGACGCCAGGGGTGGAGCTGGTGCCGACCTACAGCGCGCGTGCCGGCAGCGCCGGCCTTTTGTCTGCGGCCGGCTGGAAGCGGCTGTCGGGCGAATTGCTGGAGGCCGTGGCCGCCCACGCGCGCGACATCGACGGGGTGTATTTCTCGCTGCACGGCGCCATGGGCGCGGATGGCGAGCTGGATCCCGAGGGCTACCTGCTGCAGGAGCTGCGCGCGATCGTGGGCGAGGCGATGCCGGTGGTGGTCTCGCTCGACCTGCATGGCATCATGACCGAGCGGATGCTGCGCCATATCGACGGCTTTGCCATCTTCTACACCTATCCCCATGTCGACATGGCCGATACCGGCGCACGGGCCGCGCGCCTGCTGCTCGATGTGATCGCCCGCAAGCTGAACCCGGTCATGGCGCGGGTCACCATCCCGGCGCTGGTGCGCGGCGACGAGCTGGTCACCAAGTCCGGCTGCTATGGCGACCTGCTGCGCGAGGCCCGCAGGCTGGAGCATGAGGGCCGGGCGCTGGCGGCCGGCATCATGATCGGCAACCCCTTCACCGACGTGCCCGAACTGTGCAGCCAGGTGCTGATCTGCGCCGAGTCAGACCGCGCCTTCGCCGAGCGCGAGGCGATGCGCCTGGCGGAGGCCTTCTGGCCACTGCGCCACCGCATGCAGGGCAAGCTGATCCCGCTCGACGTCGCCATCGCGCAGGCCCGGCACATGGCGGGCCCGGTGATCTTCACCGATGCCGCCGACGCCACCTCCTCGGGCGCCACCGGCGACAGCAATGCCATCCTGCGCGCCCTGGTGGAGGCCGGCTACAGCCGCAAGGTGCTGCTGCCGCTGGTCGATCCGCCGGCAGTCCAGGCCGCCTTCGCGGCCGGCGTCGGGGCAACGCTGAAGGTGAAGCTGGGCGGGGCGCTCGACCCCCGCTTCACGCCGCTCGAGATGGAGGTGACGGTCGACATGCTCTCACGCGGCCGGGCCCGGCTGGAGACCGCACGCTCGCCGCTCGACGCCGGCCCTTCGGCCGTGCTGGAGGCAGGAAACTTCACCATCCTCGCCATGAGCCGCAGCGTCAGCCTGTTCGACCGCGCCATGTTCTATGCCCATGGCCGCGACCCGCGCGATTTCGACCTGATCGTGGTGAAGTCGCCGCACTGCGAGTATCACATGTTCGACGAATGGGCCGAGAAGGACTTCAACATCGACGCGCCGGGGGCAACCAGCGCCGATGTGAAGAACCTCGGCCACACCATCTGCCGGCGGCCGATGTACCCGATCGACGCCGACGCCCCCTTCGAGACCCAGGCCCAGACCTTCCACCGCAAGCGGCGCTGAGGGCGGACAGGCGGGCGCCTACCACACGGGCTGCGGGCGGAACTGGTACGGGGTCTCCAGGGAGGCGATCTCCTCGGCGGTCAGCACCAGCTCGCTGGCCGCCGCCGCCTCGTCGAGGTAGTGGAGCTGCGTTGCCCCGATGATCGGCGCCGCCATCACCGGCTTGGCCAGGCACCAGGCCAGCGCCACCTGGGTAGGCTTCACGCCGCGGGCGGCCGCGATCTCGCCCAGCCTGGCGACGATCGCGCGGTCGCAGTCGCGGTCGAGATCGCCCTTGGCAGCGATCTGGTCCTTCTGCGCCCGTTCGGTCGTGCGGGCGCCGGCCAGCACGCCGCGCGCCAGCGGCGAATAGGGGATCAGGCCGACGCCGGCCTCGAGGCAGAGCGGTATCATCTCCCGCTCCTCCTCCCGCTGCAGCAGGTTATAGAGGTTCTGCATGGCGACCGGGCGGGCGTAGCCCTTGGCCTCCGACAGGGCGATCATCTGGGCGAAGCGCCAGGCCGGCATCGAGGAGCCGCCGATATAGAGCAGCTTGCCGGCCTTCACCAGCTCGCTCAGCGCATCCATCGTCTCTTCCAGGGGGGTGACCCCGTCCAGGCGATGGACCTGGTAGACGTCGATATAGTCGGTGCCCAGGCGCTTGAGCTGGGCGTCGACGGCATGGCGCAGATGCTTGCGGCCGAGCCCGATGTCGTTGGGTCCGTCACCCATCTTCAGGCCGACCTTGGTGGAGATCACCACTTGGTCGCGGGGGGCGTATTCCAGCAGGCACTTGCCGAGGATGCGCTCGGATTCGCCCAGGTTATAGGCATCGGCGGTATCGAAGAAGGTGATCCCGACATCGAGGGCGCGGCGGAAGAAGGGGCGGCTTTCCGCCTCCCCGAAAGGCGCCCAGGCCCGGCGCCCCGCCGCCCCCCAGGAGTTGCCGCCGAGGCAGACGGCGCTGACCTTGAGGCCGCTGCGGCCGAGCGTGACATATTTCATGGCGTTCCCCACTGTACCGGTGCGCCGACCATAGCAAGGCCGGGCCGGCCATGGGCAGGGGCGATCTGCCCCCCCGGGCCGCAAACGGGCCTAGAACAGGATCCGCGGCGGCTTCGGGCGCGGCCGGGCGAGCCAGGACAGCAGCAGGCCGGGCAGCCCCAGCACCAGCACGGCCGGCTGGCTCAGCAGCCAGATCGCCACCGGGTCCCAGAGCAGCGGATGGACATAGCGCTGGATCACGGCCTGGACGAGGTTGAGGCTGGAATTGTCGATGGCAAACCAGATTTCGCCCAGCGCGCGGGCGCGGAAGCCGGCCCCGTGCAGCAGCGGCAGCAGTTCGCCGATCAGCACCACGGCAGCGGCCGCGACCAGAAGCCAGCCCAGCCAGCGAAGTACCGTCAACATCCCCCCGGCACCATCGACGTTAACCTTATCCGCGCACCCTATGCTTTCGCTTCACTCCGGGCAACTCGCCACCGGCCGGTCACGGAAGTTCGATCTGTTCCGGATGCGTTGCCTGGATCAGCGGCCCGTTGCGGGCGGCGATCCAGCCGCGCACCCGGATGGTCCGCCCGGCCAGCGCCAGGGGGTCGAGCCCGGCGGCGCGGTAGAGCCGCAGCGCCTCGCCCGGCACGAAGACAGTGAAGTCCTGGCGATGATCGGCGCCGAAGTTGAGGTAGACGCCGCCACCGGCGCGTGCGGTCTGCAGCACCCTGCCCTCGACGATCTGGAAGGTGTCGGTCAGCCCGTCCAGCGCCTCGGGATGGCGCACGGCATAGTAGGGATGCGCCCAGATGCCACGGCGGGCGGCACGCGCCGCCCCCTCGCGCGCCAGCATCTCCGGCACGGCGGCGCGGTTGTCGGGGAAGGTGTAGACCCGGGTCATGCCGCGGGTCAGCATCTCTCCCTGCAGCCACACCCCATCCTCGCGCACCAGATGGGCCAGCGCCCGCCGGTTGCGGTCCACCCTCTCGCCGCCATAGTGCAGCGTCACCAGCCGCCCCTGGGCCAGGCTTTCCAGCGCCGCCTTGCTTTCCGGCGCCAAGGGCCATGTCGGGAAGTTGCGGCGGCCGAGCGGCAGCTTCGGCGCCTGGGTGCCGACCAGGCGGACCTGCCGGCGGTCGTCCAAAACCACGGTGTCGCCATCGATCACCTCGACCACGCGCCTTGTATCGGCGGCAACCAGGTCGCGGGGCAGCTCGCCGGCGGCAGGGCCGGCCAGCAGCACGAACAACAGCACAATGACGGCGCGCATGGCCGCTAGGTAGCGCAGCCAGGTTCCGGCGGCCAGCCCATTGCCGCCGGCCGGCCCTCAGCCCGCTTCCGCCCCCCAGGCATCCGCCCCCCAGGCGTCACCGGCGCGGCGCAGCAGGGCGCGGCGCAGCTTCGACAGGGCGCCGCTCTCGATCTGGCGCACCCGCTCCTTCGACACGCCAAGCTCGCGGCCGATATCGTCCAGGGTGCGCGCCTCCTCGGCCAGGCGGCGCTCGGCGATGATGCGGCGCTCGCGCGGGGTGAGTTCGGCCAGCGCCTGGGCCAGCCAGCGCGAGCGCGCGGCGGCATCGCGGGTGCCGATCACCACCGTTTCCGGATCGGGCCGGGGGTCGGCGAAGAGGTCGCCGACCTCGCCCCCGCCCTCCTCGCCGAGCGGGGCGTTCAGCGACTGGTCGGCGCTGGCCAGCCGCTGCTCCATGGCCTCGACCTCGTTGACCGGCACGCCGATCGCGGCGGCGATCTGCCGGCGCCCCTCCAGGCTCAGCGGCGCGCCCGATTCCCGCTCGATCCGCTGCCGCAGCCGGCGCAGGTTGAAGAACAGCGCCTTTTGCGCCGTGGTGCTGCCGGTGCGCACGATCGACCAGTTGCGCAGCACATGGTCCTGCATCGCCGCCCGCACCCACCACGCGGCATAGGTGGCAAAGCGCAGGTCGCGTTCGGGCTCGAAGCGGGCGGCCGCCTGCAGCAGGCCAAGATTGCCCTCCTGCACCAGATCGCCAATCGGCAGGCCATAGTGGCGCAGGCGCATGGCGCTGGCCACCACCATGCGGCCATGGGCGCGCACCAGCCGGTGCAGCGCCGACTCGTCGCCGCATTCCCGCCAGCGCCGGGTCAGGTCAAGCTCGCTCACGCGGTCGAGCAGCGGCTCGGCCATGGCGGCGCGGAAAAAAGCCCTGTCGGCACGCCCGCTCCCAGGATCGCGAAACTGCGCCATCGCCGCCTCCCTGTTCTCGACACCGCTTCTACGTGCGGGCCGGCGGGATGGATCAGCGGGGCGGACAGCCGCCCTGGCCGGTTCAGGCCTCGATCCAGTCGGCGACCTCGCCCCCGGCATCGATGCAGGCGGCAACGAGCGGACCGCCGAAGCCGCAGCCGCCATCCAGCGTGATCGCGTGCGGGCCGCGCGCCGGGCCGCCATGCGAGGGGTCGTAGCCGCGCACCACCTTGAGGAATCCGCCATAGGGCTCGGCCATGCTGCCGAAGCGGCCGCCGCCCCACCAGAAGCTGTCGGCCTGCGCCTCCAGCGGGCGGGCCGTATCGATGCCGGCGTTCACGAACAGCAGCCGCCCGTCATCGGTATAGGCGGCGCGGCGCAGGGCGGCGAACAGATGGCTGTGGCCGGGGCGGGCGTTCTGGGCGCCGCGCAGGCGCTGCGTCCAGTGGGTCAGGGCCATCACGCCCTTGCGGGCGGCATCGCGCCCCTCCGCCTCGTCGCCGCCATAGGCGGCAAGGGTGGCGGCCATGCCGTTGGCCAGCATCCAGTCGAGCACCTCGCGCGGGTTCGGCGCGAACTGGAGCTGGAGCAGCTTCGACCACATCTCCTCCTGCGCGCCGCGCAGGAAGGCGACATCCTCGACGATCGCGCGGGGCCGGGCGATGACGGCGCGCCGGAACAGGATGGCGCGGTCGAGGGCGCCGGCCGGGTCCTCGCCGCGGCCCAGGATGTTGCCGGTATAGACCAGGCCGTCGCCGTCGCGCAGCCGCTCCCAGATCAGGGCATGCAGCCGGTCGAGACGGGCGGCCTCGCCATGCACGGCAGCGACGGCCCAGACCCGCCGGGCCGCCTTGAGCACGGCGAAATGGCCGGGGGCCGTATCTTCCCGCCGTGCCACTGACCCGGCGCCGGTCAGGCCGCCTGGTCCATCATCTTTTCGATGCGCACCATGGCGGTGTCGGCGTCGATCTTCTCGATGGCGGCGAACTCGCGCGCCAGCCGGTCGATCGCGGCCTGATACATCTGGCGCTCGCTGTAGGACTGGTCGGGCTGGGCGGCGCTGCGGTGCAGCTCGCGCACCACCTCGGCGATCGACACCGGATCGCCGGAGTTGATCTTGGCCTCATATTCCTGGGCCCTGCGGCTCCACATGGTGCGCCGCACGCGGGCGCGGCCGCGCAGCTTGGCCAGCGCCGCCTGCATCTGCTTGCGGCTGGACAGCGGGCGCAGGCCCGAGGTGCGCGCCTTCTGCAACGGCACGCGCAGGGTCATCCGGTCCTTCTCGAAGTCGATCACCAGAAGCTGCAATTCGCAGCCGGCGATGCTCTGCGTCTCGGTGCCGATGATCCGGCCCACCCCGTGGGTCGGATACACAACGAAATCCCCCGACGAAAAATCGACGTTTTCCGACATATGCGATCCCATCTTCCCCCGGCCGGACATGGCACCGGCCCGGCGGGCCGCCGGGCCGACAGCGCAATCCCCGTCCGGCAGCCGCCCCCCGAGGGCCCTGTCGCGTCCAGGATCGCGCGAGAACCGCGGGCACAAAGGGGCTGGCCGGCACGCTGCCGGAAGTGCAACCCTTTCAGCTCCCACAGTGTTGTGATGATACCATGAAAAGCGGGCAAACGGGAGTCCGCCGGGGCCACGGTGACGCAGCCCTGTCATGCAGGTGAATGGGATAGGGGTAAATCCGCAGGCCGCGGGCCCGCAGGCGGCCCGCCGGCCCGCCCTCAGCGCTTGCCGGGATTGGGGCTGAAATGCTTCTCGAACTTGCCGGCGACACCCTTCCAGTCATCGGCGTCGGCCGGGGCTTCGGCCTTGCGGGTGATGTTCGGCCATTCCTCGGCGTATTGCCGGTTCACCTCGACCCAGCGCTCCATCCCGGCCTCGGTGTCCGGGAAGATGGCCTCGGCCGGGCATTCGGGCTCGCAGACGCCACAGTCGATGCATTCGTCGGGATTGATGACCAGCATGTTCTCGCCCTCGTAGAAGCAGTCCACGGGGCAGACCTCGACACAATCCATGTACTTGCACTTGATGCAGGCTTCCGTGACGACGTAGGTCATCTTCTCTCCTCCAGCGGCGGGGGCGTTGATAGCCCTGCCGCCTCACCCCCGCAAGACCGCATCCACGGCCGCGACCGCAAGGTCGATCTCGGCCTCGGAGTTATAGTAGTGCACGGACATGCGCACGACCGTCTCGATGCCGCGCGCCTCCATCGACAGCCGGGTGCTGGCGACGTTGCTGGCCGAGCAGTTGATGCCGCGCCGCCGCAGCGCCGCCTTCACCTCGCCCGGGGCCACCGGCGCGGTCTCGAAGGTGACGATCGCGCACTGCTCCAGCCCGGTATCGGCCAGCCGCACGCCCTTGACCTGGGACAGCCCGGCCCGCAGCCGCCCGGCCAGCGCGTAGCAGCGGTCGCGGATCGCCTCCAGCCCCCAGCCGAGGGCGTAGTCGACCGCCGCCTTCAGACCCGCCTTGCCGGCGACGAAGCTTTCCCAGTTCTCGAAGCGCCGGGCATCGGGCCTGACCTTGTACTCGTCCCTGGCGATCCAGGTGGCGGCGTGATTGTCGAGGAAGGGGGGATCGAGCCGCTCCAGGAAGTCCCGGTCGACCCACAGGAAGCCGGTTCCCCGGGGGCCGCGCAGGAACTTGCGGCCGGTGGCCGACAGCATGGTGCAGCCGATCGCCTTCACGTCGATCGGCATCTGCCCGACCGACTGGCAGGCATCCAGCAGATAGGGCACGCCCGCCGCCCTTGCCACCCGGCCGATGGCGGCCGCCGGGTTCACCAGGCCGCCGCCGGTCGGGATATGGGTGATGGCGATCAGCTTCACCGCCGGGTCGATCATCCGCTCCAGCGCCGCCACATCGATCTGGCCATGCGCGTCGTCGGGCACCACCACGATCTCGCAGCCGGTGCGCCGCGCCTGCTGCAGGAAGGAAATGTAGTTCGAGCCGTATTCGGCCATGCAGGTCAGCACCTTGTCGCCGGGCTTCAGGGGCATGCCGTAGAAGCCCATGTCCCAGGCGCGGGTGGCATTCTCGATCACCGCCACTTCCGAAGCCTCGGCGTTCAGCAGCCGGGCGATCGACCGGTAGGTCGCCTCCAGCCGCTCGACCTCGCGGTCATTGGCCTCGTAGCCGCCGATCCGCTCCTCCAGGCGCAGGTGGTCGACCACGGCGTCGATCACCGGGGCCGGCATCAGGGCGGCACCGGCATTGTTCAGGTGGATCACGCCCTCGCAGCCGCGGGTCTCGGCGCGGGCGCGGGCCAGGTCGATGGTCATGGCGGGGATGGCTCCGGCGGATAGAGGTCTTCGTAAAGCGTGCGCGCCAGCTCGGCGCCGCCCCGCCGCTCGGCGAAGCCCAGCACCTTCACGGTGCGGATATGCGGCCCGAGCGGAAAGGTCAACACATCCCCGGCCCGCACCATCGCCGAGGCCTTGGCCACCACCCGGCCGGCGATCCTGATCCGGCCCTTCTCGCACAATGCCGCCGCATCCTCGCGGCGGCGCAGGAAGCGGGCGCACCACAGCCACTTGTCGAGGCGCTGGGCGGCCCCGCTCACCGGCCGAAATGCTCCTTCAGCACCGCCAGCGGCAGTGGCGCCGCCGGCGGCGGGGCGGGCTGGCGCTGGCGGGCGGGC
>CAZEQG010000082.1:0-9437 GCA_964514295.1 uncultured Alphaproteobacteria bacterium | reverse complement strand
CTTGCCGCGGAACGCCTCGCGCCGGGTCACCAGATAGAACACCGAGCGGCCCTCGAAGGCCTCGATCCCGGCCAGGGGCGGCCGGTTGGGTCCGAAGGCCCCGGCGCCGGCGGCCAGGATCACCGCGCCCGCCAGCACCTGCGTGCCGCGCCCGCCGGAGACCAGCCAGCGCCCATCCGCCTGGCGGGCGAGGCCGCAGACCTGCTCGCCCAGGTGATAGACCGGCCCGAAGGGGGCGGCCTGGGCCAGCAGATTGTCGACCAGCGCCTGCGCATCGATGCGGGGATGGCCCGGAATGTCGTAGATGGGCTTTTCCGGGTAGAGCGCGGCGCATTGCCCGCCCGGCACCTCCAACGCGTCGAACACATGGCTGCGGAAGCGCAGCATGCCGCACTCGAACACGGCGAACAGGCCGACCGGCCCGGCGCCGATGATGACCACATCGGTCTCGCTGACAGTCATGGCGGCACGGCGTAGGCCAAGCCGCCGCCGCGATCAAGCGGCAGCCGGCGGGCCAGCGGCGGCAGCGCATCGGCCATGGCGCGCGGGCCGCTCAGAAGCGCAGGGTGCGCACCCGCTCCACCTGCGGCAGCGCCCTGATCTCGGCGATCACCGGGTCGGGGATGGCGCCGTCGACCTCCACCAGGGCCAGCGCCGCGCCTCCCGGCGCGTTGCGGCCGAGGTGGAAGGTCGCGATGTTCACCCCCGCCGCCCCCAGCCTTGTGCCCAGCGCGCCGATATAGCCCGGCTTGTCGTGGTTGCGGGTATAGAGCATGTGGCCGCCGAAATCGGCTTCCACCGGGATGCCTTCGAGATCGACCAGCCGGGGCTTGGCGCCGCCGAACAGGGTGCCGGCCACGGTGCGCTGGCCGCCCTCGCCGGTCACGGTCAGGCGCAGCAGGCTCTGGTAGTCGCCGTCGCGCTCATGGCGCACCTCGGCCACCTCGATGCCGCGGGTGCGCGCGATCGGCACCGCGTTCACCATGTTCACGGTGTCGTTCGACGGGCGCAGCAGCCCGGCGACGGCGGCGGCCACCACCGGCTTCAGGTCCAGGCTGGCGGCCTGGCCCTCGGCCTCGACCGCCACCGAGGCGAAGCCCTCATTGCCGACGAGCTGGCCCAGGCACAGGCCGAGCAGTTCGGCCAGCCGCAGATAGGGCTTCAGGCGCTGGGCGTCCTCGGCCGACACGCTCGGGGTATTGATGGCGTTCACCACCGCCCCGGTCAGCAGATAGTCGGACATCTGCTCGGCCACCTGGAGGGCGACATTCTCCTGCGCCTCCAGGGTCGAGGCGCCGAGATGGGGGGTGCAGATCACCTTGTCGTGGCCGAACAGGATGTTCTCCCGGGCCGGCTCCACCGGGAACACGTCGAGCGCGGCACCGGCGACCTGGCCGCTGTCCAGCGCCTCCTTCAGGTCGGCCTCGACGATCAGCCCGCCGCGCGCGCAGTTGATGATGCGCACCCCGCGCCGGCACTTGGCGAAGGCCTGCCGGTTGAGGATGCCGCGGGTGGACTCGGTCAGCGGCGTGTGCAGGGTAATGAAGTCCGCCCGCGCCAGCAGCTCGTCCAGTTCCACCTTCTCGACGCCGAGCGCGGTTGCCCGCTCCTCGCTGAGGTAGGGGTCATAGGCGGCCACCTTCATCTTCAGCCCCTGCGCCCGGTCGGCAACGATGGCCCCGATATTGCCGCAGCCGATCACCCCCAGCGTCTTGCCGAACAGCTCGACGCCCATGAAGCGGTTCTTCTCCCACTTGCCGGCCTGGGTGGAACGGTCGGCGGCGGGCAGCTCGCGGGCCAGCGCGAACATCAGGGCGATCGCATGCTCGGCCGTGGTGATCGAATTGCCGAAGGGCGTGTTCATCACCACTACCCCGGCCCTGGTCGCCGCCTCGACATCGATGTTGTCGACGCCGATGCCGGCGCGGCCCACCACCTTCAGCCGGGTGGCCGCGGCCAGCACCGGCCCGGTCACCTTGGTGGAGGAGCGCACGGCCAGCCCGTCATACTCGCCGATGATGGCCACCAGCTCGTCGCGATTGAGGCCGGTCTTCACATCGGTCTCGATGCCGCGGGCACGGAAAATCTCCACCGCGCGCTCCGACAGCGCGTCGGCGATCAGCACCTTCACCATGGGAAATGCTCCTCAAGCAGCCTTTGCGGCGGCGGTCTTCACTTCGCTCCAGGCCCAGTCGAGCCAGGGGAACAGGGCTTCCAGATCGGCGCTCTCCACCGTCGCCCCGCCCCACAGGCGCAGACCCGGCGGCGCATCGCGATAGGCCCCGATGTCGTAGCCTGCCCCCGCCGCCTCGACCAGCCCCACCAGCCGCTTGGCGGCATCGGCGCGGCCGGCATCGTCCAGGGCAAGGAACCATGGATCGACGATCTTCAGGCAGATCGAGGTGCAGGAGCGGGTGGCCGGGTCCTGGGCCAGGAAATCGGCCCAGCCGCAGCGCCCGACCCAGGCCGCGACCGCGGCGAGGTTCGCCTGCGACCGGGCGATCAGGCCCTTCAGCCCGCCGATCGATTCGGCCCAGCGCAGGGCATCGATCTGGTCCTCGGCGGCCAGCAGCGAGGGGGTGTTGATGGTCTCGCCCTTGAAGATGCCCTCGTTCAGCTTGCCGCCGGAGGTCAGGCGGAACAGCTTGGGCAGCGGCCAGGCGGGCTTGTAGGTCAGCAGCCGCTCGACGGCGCGCGGGCTCAAGGCCAGCATGCCGTGCGCCGCCTCCCCGCCCAGCACCTTCTGCCAGGACCAGGTGACGACATCGAGCCGCGAATAGTCGAGCTCCATGGCGAAGGCGGCCGAGGTGGCGTCGCAGATCGCCAGGCCCTTGCGGTCGGCGGCGATCCAGTTGGCGTCCGGCACCCGCACGCCCGAGGTGGTGCCGTTCCAGGTGAACACCACATCGCGTTCCGGCGACACCTGCGACAGGTCCGGCAGGGCGCCGTAATCGGCGCGGATCAGGCGGGTGTCGGCCAGCCGGAGCTGCTTGACCGCATCGGTGATCCAGCCTTCCCCGAAGCTTTCCCAGGCCAGCATGTCGACGCCGCGGGCGCCGAGCAGGTTCCACATCGCCAGCTCGACCGCCCCGGTGTCGGAGCCGGGCACGATGCCGAGCCGCCAGTCCTCGGGCAGACCAAGGATGGCGCGGCTGCGCTCGATCACTTCGGCCAGCTTCGCCTTGCCGGGCTTTGCCCGGTGCGAGCGGCCGAGGGCGGCATCCTTCAGGGCTTCGGGGGTCCAGCCGGGGCGCTTGGCGCAGGGGCCGGAGGAGAAAAGCGGCACCTTCGGCCGCAGGGCAGGCATCGTCATCTGCCTATTCCTTCCAGAATAGTGCGCCCCGTTGGGGGGGCGTGTCCCGCTGCGGAAGCTAGCGGATGCGACGATGCCGTCAATTGAATTGAATGCGCCGCCGGGCCGGGTGCGACAATCTGGACCACCCGGCCCCGCGCGCGGCTACTCCACCAGATCCTTGTAGGCGTGCCAGGTGGCATGGCCGACCAGCGGCATGGTCACGGCAAGCCCGATATAGAAGGTGATCAGCCCGAAGCCGGTCAGCAGGACGATCAGGGCGGCCCAGCCGGCCATGATGCGCCAGTTCGCCCGGCATGCCTTCACCGACACGATGGCGGCGGTGATCACGTCGACATCGCGGTCGAGCAGCAGCGGGATCGACACGGCGCTGATCGAGAACACCAGCAGCGCCAGCACCGCGCCCGTGAGGTTCGACAGGATGACGAAGGGCAGATGGTCGGTGGTCAGGAAGACGGCGGCGAAAATGTCGGCGAGCGGCGGCGGGTTCAGCCCGAAGAACAGCGCGAACATCAGCAGGGCCAGCCGCGCCCAGGCCATCAGGAACAGCAGCAGGGCGAGCCCCATCAGCGCGATCTGGGTGGGGTTGCGGCGGAACGCGGTCAGCGCCGCCACCAGCGACACCGGCTCGCCGCGCCCCAGCCGCCGGCTGGTCTCGTAGAGGCCGACCGCCAGCAGCGGCGCCACGAACAGGAAGCCGCCCAGCATCGGCAGCAGCAGGAACCATGCCTCCTGCACCACCACGACATAGGTCACCAGCCAGCTCGCCGCCACGATCAGCGCGCCATAGCCGAAGCTCACCCCCGGGGCCGCGCGCATGTCGGCCCAGGCCGCCTTCAGCCAGCGGCCGGTGGGATCGCTCGGCAGCCGCCGGGCCGCCGGCACCGCAGCGCCCAGCCCCGCATCCGACATCGCCGGGCCGCCGCTCATGGCAGGAACCGGCCGAAGTAGCGCACGGCGATCAGCAGCGCGAAGCCGCAGAAGCCGAGCCCGGCGACATAGGCATAGTCATCCTGCGCCGCCGCCGCGAAGCTGAGCCCGCCGAAGAAGATCGCCGCCAGCAGCACCGCCATCAGCAGCGCCGCCAGGCTCGCCCGGCCCGGCCCGGAATCCGTCATGGCCCATCCTCCCTCGCTTATGCCTGCGCACTATAGCCGCGGCCCCGGCGGGGCGATTTGCGCTGGATCAATTCGCGGCCGTGATCGCCGGGCTAGGCTGGCCGCCGATCTCACGGAGACCGGAACCATGTCCGCTGCCCAGGCCCCCGCCATCGCCGCCCAGCAGCCCGCCGCCCCGCCCGACTATGACGACGGCGCCATCCGCCTGTTCATGATCGCCGGCGTGTTCTGGGCGCTGGTCGGCATGCTGGTCGGCGTATTCATCGCCTTCCAGCTCGCCTTCCCGGCGCTCAACCTCGATCTCGCCTGGACCAGCTTCGGGCGGCTCCGGCCGGTGCACACCTCGGGCGTGATCTTCGCCTTTGGCGGCAACATGCTGATCGGCACCAGCTTCTATGTCGCCCAGCGGACCTGCCGCACCCGCCTGTTCGGGGGCTTTGCGGCAGAGTTCGTGTTCTGGGGCTACAACCTGTTCATCGTGCTGGCCGCCCTCGGCTATGTCATGGGGGCGACGCAGAGCAAGGAATACGCCGAACCGGAATGGTTCATGGATCTGTGGCTGACGGTGATCTGGGTGACCTATCTGGTGGTCTTCGCCGGCACCATCCTGAAGCGCCGCGAGCCCCACATCTATGTGGCGAACTGGTACTATTTCGCCTTCATCGTGACCATCGCGATGCTGCACATCGTGAACAACCTGTCGGTTCCGGTGTCCTGGACCGGCACCCGCAGCTACTCGCTGTTCGGCGGCGTGCAGGATGCGATGACGCAGTGGTGGTACGGCCACAACGCCGTCGGCTTCTTCCTGACCGCCGGCTTCCTCGGCATCATGTACTACTTCCTGCCCAAGCAGGCCGAGCGGCCGATCTACTCCTACCGGCTGTCGATCATCTCCTTCTGGTCGCTGGTGTTCATCTACATCTGGGCCGGCCCGCACCACCTGCACTATACGGCCCTGCCGGACTGGGCGCAGACCCTGGGCATGACCTTCTCGATCATGCTGTGGATGCCGAGCTGGGCCTCGATGGTGAACGGCATCATGACCTGCTCCGGCCGCTGGGAGCGGCTGCGCAGCGATCCGATCCTGCGCTTCATGGTGGTCGCCGCAGCCTTCTACGGCATGAGCACCTTCGAGGGGCCGCTGATGTCGATCAAGGCGGTGAACGGCCTGTCGCACTATACGGACTGGACGGTCGGCCACGTGCATTCGGGGGCGCTGGGCTGGGTCGGCTTCATCTGCTTCGGCGCCCTCTACGCGGTGGTGCCGCGGCTGTGGGGGCGGCAGGGCATGTGGTCGGTGAAGCTGGTGAACTGGCACTTCTGGATCGCCACCCTGGGGATCGTGCTCTACATCACCGCGATGTGGGCCTCGGGCATCATGCAGGGGCTGATGTGGCGGGCCTATGACGACCTCGGCTTCCTGCAGTACAGCTTCGTCGAGACCGTCGCGGCCATGCACCCCTATTACGTGATCCGGGCGCTGGGCGGGCTGCTGTTCCTCGCCGGCGCGGTGATCATGGCCTACAACCTGTGGCGGACCATCGCCGAACCGGCGCCCGCCCGTTTCGCCCTCCAGACGGCCGGGTGACGGACATGAGCTTCTACGCCATCCATGATTGGCTGCAGCGCCGGGCGATCGCCCTGGTCGTGGGCATCCTCGCCATGGTCTCGGTCGGCGGCATCGTCGAGATCGCCCCGCTCTTCGTCATCGAATCGACCATCGAGAAGGTGCAGGGGGTGCGCCCCTACACCCCGCTGGAGCTGGTGGGGCGCAACATCTACATCCGCGAGGGCTGCTACCTCTGCCATTCCCAGCAGATCCGCCCCTTCCGCGACGAGGTGGAGCGCTATGGCCCCTACAGCCTGGCGGCCGAGAGCATGTACGACCACCCCTTCCAGTGGGGCTCCAAGCGCACCGGCCCCGACCTCGCCCGGGTGGGCGGCAAATATTCCGACGACTGGCAGGTGCAGCACCTGATCGCGCCGCGCCGGCTGGTGCCGGAATCGGTGATGCCCGGCTATCCCTTCCTGATGACGCGGGAGGTGCGCCTGGACGACATCGACCGCCACCTGATCGCCAACCGGCGCGTCGGCGTGCCCTACAGCGAGGAGATGATCGCCAATGCAAGGGCCGACCTGCTGGCCCAGGTGAACCCCGACGGCGAGGGGGCGGAGGCGCTGCTGCGCCGCTATCCCAAGGCGGTGGTGCGCAATTTCGACGGCGATCCCAGCTTCGTCAGCGAAATGGATGCGCTGGTCGCCTATCTGCAGATGCTGGGCACCCTGGTGGACTTCCCCAGCATCCGTCCGGGCCGGGACTTCTACCGATGAGCTACGACGAATTCCTGGTCGCCACCAAGGTCGCCGGGCTGGTGATCTTCATCACCATCTTCCTCGGCGTCATCGGCTGGATCTTCCGCCCCGGCTCGGGCCGGCTCTACCAGGCCGCCGCCCGCATACCCCTCGAAGACAGGGACTAGCCCGATGTCCGCGAAGCCCGAGATCGATCCCCTGACCGGCACGCCGCTGAGCGGCCATAGCTGGGACGGCATCACCGAACTGGAGACGAGGCCGCCGCGCTGGTGGGTGCTGACCTATGCGGTCTGCATCGTCTATGCCATCGGCTACTGGGTGGTCTATCCCGCCTGGCCCACGCTTTCCGGCTATACCGAGGGGATGTTCGGCTGGTCCTCGCGCCGCGATGTCGAGCAGCAGCTCGCCGCCGCCGAGCAGGCACAGGGCGCACTGAACGCCCGCCTGAAGGCGGCGACGGTGGAAGAGATCCGCCAGGACCCCGAGCTGCTGCGCTTTGCCGTGGCCGGCGGGCGCACCGCCTTCCGCGACAACTGCGCCGCCTGTCATGGCAGCGGTGCCCAGGGCCAGCCGGGCTACCCGAACCTGCTGGACGATGACTGGCTGTGGGGCGGCAGCTTGGCCGAGATCCAGAAGACGCTGCAGGTCGGCATCCGCTCCATCCATCCCGAGACCCGCATGGCGGAGATGCCGGCCTTCGGCCGCGACGGCCTGCTGACCCGCGCGCAGATCGAACAGCTCGCCGACTATGTGCTGTCGCTCTCCGGCACCCCGGCGGCACCCCAGGCGATCGCCGCCGGGGCGGCGCTGTTCGCGGACAACTGTGCCGCCTGCCATGGCGAGAAGGCGGAAGGCAACCGCGAACTCGGCGCGCCGCGCCTGAGCGATGCAATTTGGCTCTATGGCGGCGACCGGGCCAGCCTGATCACCAGCATCCACAGCTCGCGCAAGGGCGTGATGCCGGCCTGGCAGGGCCGGCTGTCGGAGGAGACCATCAAGAAGCTGACCGTCTACGTCCACACGCTCGGCGGCGGAGAATAGCGCCATGCCCGATGGCGGCGCCCCGGCCGCGATCTGGCAGCCCAAGGAGCCGGTGGTGCCGAAATCGGTCAGGGGGCCGATCCGCACCGCCAAATGGATCGTGCTGGGGCTGCTGCTGGTCATCTACTACGGCGCGCCCTGGCTGCGCTGGGACCGCGGGCCGCATGCGCCCGACCAGGCGATCCTGATCGACCTGCCGGCGCGCCGCGCCTTCTTCTTCTTCTTCGAGATCTGGCCGCAGGAGATCTATGTCGTCACCGGCATCCTGATCCTGATGGCGATCGGGCTGTTCTTCGTGACGGCGCTGGCCGGGCGGGTGTGGTGCGGCTGGGCCTGCCCGCAGACGGTGTGGACCGACCTCTACCTCGCCGTCGAGCGGCTGGTGGAGGGCGACCGGGCCCGCCGCCTGCGCCTGCTCGCCAGCCCCTGGAGCCTCGGCCGGATTGCCCGCCACGCGGTCAAGCATGCGATCTGGCTCGTCATCGCCGCCCTGACCGGCGGCGCCTGGGTGCTCTACTTCAACGATGCGCCCACCGTGACGGCCGAGATCCTGCGCCTGGAGGCCGGCTATCCGGTATGGGCGACGATCGGGCTCCTGACCTTCAGCACCTATCTTCTGGCCGGCTGGGCGCGGGAGAACGTGTGCACCTTCATGTGCCCCTATGCCCGCTTCCAATCGGCGATGCTGGACCAGGATTCGCTGATCGTCGCCTACCGCGCCCATCGCGGGGAGCCGCGCGGCAAGCACAAGGCCGGCGAGGCCTGGGACGGGCGCGGCCACTGCATCGACTGCCGGCAATGCGTCGAGGTCTGCCCCACCGGGATCGACATCCGCGACGGGCTGCAGATGAGCTGCATCCAGTGCGGGCTGTGCGTCGATGCCTGCAACAACATCATGGCCAGGGTCGGCCTGCCAAAGGGCCTGGTCGGCTTCGCCACCCAGGCCAATCTGGAGGCCGAGGCGGCGGGGCGGAAGCCGGTCTGGCACTGGCTGCGCGCCCGCACCGTCCTCTATGGCGTGATCTACGCCACGGCCGGGCTGGCGCTGCTGGGCGTGCTGCTGTTCCGCAGCCCCCTGGAGCTGACCGTGCTGCCCGACCGCAACCCCCTGTTCGTGCGCCTGTCGGACGGCGCCATCCGCAACGGCTATACCGTGCGCATCCTGAACAAGACCAATGAACCGCAGAGCGTCACCGTGACCGTCGAGGGCATCGAGGGCGCGCATCTGTCGCTGCTTGAGGCGCCTGCCGGCAGCGTCGCCCTGCGCCCCGATGCGGCCGCCACGCTGCGCGCCTTCGTGACGGTGCCGAAGGGCGCCTATCGCGGGCCGGGGGAGATCGGCTTCGTGGTCGCCGACCCGTCGCGCGGGCTCGCGCGGCGGCAGACCGTGCGTTTCGAAGGACCACCGCGATGAACACGCGCAACCTGTTCTTCGTCTGCCTCGCCGGCTTCTTCGGCACGGTCGCGGCGGTGGACGGGCTGTTCATCTATCTTGCGGTCACCTCCAACCCCGGGCTGGCGGTGGACCGCCCCTATGAGCGCGGGCTCGCCCACAATGCCGTGCTGGCCGAGGCGGAGCGCCGCCGGGCGCTGGGCTGGACCGTGGAGCCGCGCCTCAGCGGCGGCGCCGTCGAGGTCAGCGCCCGCGATGC
>CAZEQG010000081.1:0-9458 GCA_964514295.1 uncultured Alphaproteobacteria bacterium | reverse complement strand
TTCGCCCGCTCCAGCCGGCGCAGCAGGTCGCGCGCCCGCTCGCCCAGCAGCCGCCCCGCCTCCGTCGGCACCACGCCATGGCCGCGGCGGTCGAACAGCGGCGTGCCGAGCTCGGCCTCCAGCTTGGCGATCTGCCGGCTGACCGCGGGCTGCGAGATGCGCAGCCACTCGGCGGCACGGCTGTAGCTGCCGAACTCCGCCACCGCCTGGAAGTAGCGCAGCGCCCTGGTATCCATGCCACCCAAACGTTTTGGTTATTCTGCTTATGCAAATTATGCCTTGGACGCAAGGTGAACCGATTCATAGGCTGGACCGGCAACCAGGGCGAAGGAACGGGCGATGAAGTTTGGCATGATGGCGCAGATCCAGATGCCGATGCCGTGGACCGAAACCACCGAGCGCGAGGGCTACGCCAACCTGATCGAGCAGGTGGTGGCGGCGGAGGCCGCGGGCTTCGACTATTTCTGGATCACCGAGCAGCACTTCTTCATCGAGATCGGCCACTGCCCCTGCCCGGACATGGTGCTGGCCGCCTTGAGCCAGCGCACCAGCCGCATCAAGCTGGGCTTCGGGGTGATGCTGCTGCCCCTGCACAACCCATTCTATGTGGCCGAGAAGGTGGCGACGCTCGACGTATTGTCGAACGGCCGGGCGCAGTTCGGCACCGGCCGCGGCACCTCGCCCTACATGGTCGAAGGGCTGGGCTTCAACCCGGCCGATGGCCGCGAGGTCGGCCGCGAGGTGCTGGAAGCCGCCTTGAGCATGTTCGAGAACGAGTGGTTTCCCGGCTACAAGGGCAAGCACTTCGACCTGCCGGCGCGCCATGTGGTGCCGCGCCCGATCCAGCGCCCGCACCCGCCGCTGTGGGTCGCCGCCTCGAATTTCGAGACCTATCAGCATGCCGGGCGCCAGGGCATGGGGGTGATCGGCGTCACCCGCAACACCCCGGCCGAGACCAAGCCCTTCATCGACGGCTACCGGGAGGCGATCCGCTCGACCGACCCGGCCGAATTCGTCGGCCGCTATGCCAATGAGCACACCGGCGCCTTCGCCGTCGGCTGCTGCCTGGAGGATGACCGGCTGGGCCGCGACGTCGCCTGCGCCGCGGCGCGCTGGTACTATGGCGACAACCAGGCGGTGCTGAACAGCCAGCGCTTCACCACCGCCGGCACGGTGAGCAAGGTGAACGACCGGATCGCCAGCCGCACCAACGACGAGCTGATCCGCGACTGCATGGCGCTGGGCGGCAGCCCCGACACGGTGTCGCGGCAGGTCGAGCAGTGGCGGGCGGCCGGGCTCGACCAGATGGTGTTCATGCTGCAGGCCGGCTTCACCACGCATGAGCAGGTGATGCGCTCGATCGACCTGATCGGGCGGCACGTCATCCCGCGCTTTGCCGAGCAGGACCGCGCGGCCTGAGCCGCCCTCGCCCGGGCCGCGGGCGGAATGCTCAGCCCGGGGGGGCGGCGCAGGATTCGCGCAGCACGAAGCGGGTCGGCACCAGCACCCGCCGGGGCTCGGCGCTGCCGCCGCTGGCGATGCGCTGGAGGGCGAGATTGGCGGCGATCCGGCCAACCTCGGCATAGTCCCAGTCCTCGACGCTGAGCGGCGGGTCGAACAGGTCGGTCAGGTCGGTGTTCATCGCCGCCACCACCGACATGTCGGCCGGGATCGACAGCCCGCGCACCCTGAGCGCGCGCACGATGCCGGGCAGCATCTCGATGCCGCCGGCGATGATGGCGGTGGGCCGCTCGGTCGCGGAGACGAGCATCGAGGTTTCCTCGAAGGCGAAATCCGCCTCGAAGCTGCCCATGCGCAGCAGCCGCGGGTCGACGGCCAGACCGGCGGCGGCATGGGCCTGCTCATAGCCGATGATGCGCTCGCGCGCCGGGAACAGGCTGCGCCGGCCGGTCAGCAGCGCGATGCGGCGGTGGCCCAGGCGGATCAGCTTGTCGGTCGCCTGGCGCACGCCGCCGCGATGGTCGATCATCACCGCATCCGCCCATTCCGGCAGCTCGCGGTCGATCAGCACCACCGGGATGCCGGTGCGGCGGAGCAGCTCGCCGAATTCCTTGTCGGTCTCGGAGGATTGCGCGATCAGCAGCGCATCGGCGCGGCGCGCGGCGATCACCGAGATCAGCTCGCGCTCGCGCTCGATCCGCCCCTCGTGGTTCGACAGCAGCAGCGCATAGCCGGCGCGCGACAGCACATCGTCGGCCGCGCGCGCGAACTTGGCAAAGCCGGAGATGTCGATGTCGCGGATCAGGCAGGCGATGGTGCGGGAAATCTGGCTGCGCATGGTCTGGGCCACCAGGTTCGGCTTGTAGCCCAGGGCCTGGATCGCCTTCTCCACCTTGGCGCGCACCTCCGGCGACACCGATTCCTTGGCATTCAGCACCCGCGACACGGAGCCGACCGATACGCCGGCCGCCTGCGCCACCTCGCGGATGGTGGGCGGCTGTTCCCGCCTTTCGTTCATCGCCGGCCCCGCCCGTCCTGCCGGGCCGCCAGGATGGGCACCGGCTCGACCTTCCGTCTAGCTGGCATTGCCGGACGACCACAAGGGCGTCGTGCTGCCGGGGCGCAGGGCAATCCCGATGCCGGGGCCGGCGGGCAGGCGCACCCGCCCGCCGCCATAGGACACGCCCTCGGCGACATCGTTCAGGATGCCAAGCGCGCCATAGAGCTCGCCCAGCATCGGCGACAGCGCCATGCCGGCGTGCACGGCCACGGCCGTGGCGATCGCGCCTTCGTTCATCTGGCCCATGACGTAGCCCACGCCATGCCGGTCGAAGCGGCGGGCGATGCCGGCCAGCGCCCGCACGCCGCCGGCCTTGCAGATCTTCAGATGCGCGGCGATCCGCCCGGCATTGGCGCAGACCCGCTCGACATCGCCGTCATCCTGCAGGCCCTCGTCGATCACCACCAGGATCCCGCCCTCGCGCGCCACCCGCTCCAGCGCCGGCCAGTCGCCCTTCAGCGTCGGCTGCTCGATGTAGCCGATGCCGAAGGGGCGCAGGCGGTCCAGGGCGTGCAGCGCCTGGTCGGCACTCCAGGCGCCGTTCGCATCGACCGACAGATCAAGTTCCCCGCCATGGGCGCTGCGCAGATAGGCCAGCCGGCGGACATCGTCATCGAGCGCGCCGACGCCGATGCGCAGCTTGATCTTGCGGAAGCCGAGCGCGACGTAGTGCGCAAGGTTCGCCCGCATGTCCTCGTCACTGCCCCAGAACACGCAGTTGTTGCAGGCCACGCCATCGCCGGTGAAGGCGCCGCCGAGATAGGCCGCGGCCGGCATCCCCGCCCGTCTCGCCAGCAGGTCGACCAGCGCGTTGTCGATCAGCGCCCGGCAGATCTTCGGCGCCTTGGCCATGGCGAAGCTGGCCCCGAACGCCTCGACGCCCGAGCGGTCGAGGCTGGCGCACAGCGCGATCACGCCCGGCACCACCTCGGCCTCGGGCGTGCCGGTGATGAAGGCGGCATTGGCCCGCACCTCGCCGATCCCGGTCAGCCCCGATTCAGGGTCGAAGATCTCCAGCACCACCTCGTGCAGCGCCTCTATCCGGCCGGAGGCGGCGGTGTGCACCTCCTGCCCCGGCGGATAGCGCAGATAGGCCTCGGACAGGGCCAGCCTGAGCATCAATAGCCCTTGGCATGGTCGACGACGTTGAGCAGCGGCCGGCCCTCGCGGAAGCGCCTGACGTTCTCGACGAAGGCGCCGACGATGGTCTCCGGGCTCGGGGTGCTGGAACAGTGCGGCGTGACCGACACCTTGGGGTGGGTCCAGAAGGCATGGCCCTTGGGCAGCGGTTCGACCGGGAAGGCATCGATGGTGGCGGCGCGCAGCTTGCCGGAATCCAGGGCGGCGAGCGTATCGGCCTCGTTCAGGTGGCCGCCGCGCCCGGCGGTGATCATGACGCCGCCATCGGGCATCCGGTCATAGGTCGACTTCGACAGGATGTTGCGGGTTTCCGAGGTCAGCGGCAGCAGGTTGACCAGGATCTCCACCTCCGACAGGAAGTCGCCCAGCCCTTCCGGGCCGGCGAAGCATTCCACGCCCTCGATCTGGTGCAGGCTGCGCGACCAGCCGCGCACCCGGTAGCCCAGGGAGGCGAGCCGGCGCGCCGTCAGCCCGCCCATCTGGCCGAGGCCCATCACCCCGACGGTGACCTCGGAGGCCGAGCGGATCGGCTTGTAGGCCCATTCCTGGCGCCGCTGGGCGGCCTGGAAATGCGCCACCTCGCGGTGGTGGAAGGTGACCCAGGTCAGCACATAGTCGGCCATCCTGGCACCGAAATCATGGTCGAGCACGCGCACCAGCGGGATGTGGCGCGGCAGGTCGGGATCGAGCAGATAATGGTCGACACCGGCCCCGGTGGTGGAGATCAGCTTCAGGTTCTTGAACTGCGTCAGGTAGCCGGGGGGCATGCGGAAGACGATGCAGATGTCGATGTCATCGGGATTGCCAACATCCGGATGCTCGCGGATGTCCTCGCCCGGCAGCCCGGCGCGGATGCCGTTGATCAGCTTGTCGCCGTAGACGGTGTGCAGCCAGCACAGGATGGCCATCGCTTCCTCGTTCCTTCAGCGGAGTCGTGATCGCGGCATTACGCATGGCCGGTCGCGGCCTGTCAATGAACCGTTATCCCGCCCACCGGCCGCGATCCTGCCCCGCCATCGGTCGCCGTCACCGCCACCGGCCGCCCCCAGCGTCGGAATTGCGGCGTTTTGTCCGGGCAGACACCGGCCGGCGCTCGCCCGCATGGATCGTGGTACCGAGGTGTGATGAAACGTTTCCTTGACCTGTACGGCGACTGCGTGAAGAATGCCGGGCAGGAAGGGCGGCCAGCGCCCTGCCGCCGCAACCAGGCACCGGCCGCGGCCGGGCGCCGTCCAGGAACGTCCTTAGGGGAACCCATGTCCGCCATCGCCCAGCGCCTGGGGCGCGTGAAGCCCTCGCCCACCGTCTCGCTGTTCGGCCGCGTCGCCCAGCTTCGCGGGCAGGGCCGCGACATCATCGGCCTGGTCGCCGGCGAACCCGACTTCGACACGCCAGACAACATCAAGGAGGCGGCGATCCGCGCCATCCGGGCGGGGCAGACGAAGTACACCGCCGTCGACGGCATTCCGGCGCTCAAGGAGGCGATCTGCGCCAAGTTCCAGCGCGAGAACGGCCTTTCCTACAAGCCCGACCAGGTGATCGTGTCGGTTGGCGGCAAGCATGTGATCTTCAATGCCTTCATGGCAACCCTGAGCCCGGGCGACGAGGTGGTGATCCCGGCACCCTACTGGGTCAGCTATCCGGAGATGGCGCTGCTGTGCGACGGCGTGCCGGTGATCGTGCCCTGCAGCGCCCAGCGCGGCTTCAAGCTGACGGCCGAGGACCTGGACAAGGCGATCACGCCCAAGACCAAGTGGGTGGTGCTGAACTCGCCCTCCAACCCCTCCGGTGCGGCCTATACCCGCGACGAGCTGAAGGCGCTGACCGAGGTGCTGCTGCGCCATCCCCATGTCTATGTGCTGACCGACGACATCTACGAGCACCTGACCTACGGCGATTTCACCTTCACCACGGCGGCCCAGATCGAGCCGGGCCTCTATGACCGCACGCTGACCATGAACGGCGTGTCCAAGACCTACTGCATGACCGGCTGGCGCATCGGCTATGCCGCCGGCCCGCGCGACATTGTTAAGGGCATGTCGGCGGTGCAGTCGCATTCCACCACCAACCCCACCTCGATCAGCCAGTATGCCGCCCTGGAGGCGCTGACCGGCCCGCAGGACTTCATCGCCACCAACCGCGCCGCCTTTGCCCGCCGCCGCGACTTCGTGGTCGATGCGCTGAACGCCATTCCGGGCATGCGCTGCCACAAGCCGGAAGGCGCATTCTACGTCTATCCCTCCTGCGCCGGCTTCATCGGCAAGACCACGCCCGAGGGCAAGGTGATCGCCAATGACGAGGATTTTGTCGTCTATCTGCTGGAAGGCGGCGGCGTAGGCCTGGTGTTCGGCGCGGCCTTCGGGCTGTCGCCCTACTTGCGGGTATCCTATGCCGCCAGCGACGACATGCTGAAGGAAGCCTGCCGGCGCATCGCCGAGGCCTGCGCCGCGCTGAAATAGGGAAAGGGGAAGGCCCATGGACGCGACAGCGGCGGATGCCGCCAAGCCGGCGGTGAAGATCAACACCAGGACGGCGGAGAGCGAGCCGGACATCCTGGACATCCGCAACCCCTTCCTTGACGCCGCGGTGGCGCTGATCGACCGGCTGGCCGCGCGCGAGCTGGCGCCGGCCCGCTACATGGCGGAGGTCGGCCGGCTGCTCGCCTCGATGGACCTGGTCACGATGCTGAAGCCGTGGCTCGACCGGGCCATGGCCGAGCAGCGCGACCAGGTGCTGTTCCGGCGCACCGGCAAGGGCCACCGCGAGGCGATCCAGGTGTTCTACCTGGCGCCCAACGTGTTTCACCCGCCGCACTGCCACCACAACATCCTGTCCACCCAGTACATGCTGACCGGCCGGGTGCAGATGCGCGAATATGACCGCATCGCCCGCCTGTCGGCCGACACCCTGCTGCTGAAGCCGGTGGCCGAGGGCTGGATCGGCCCGGGCGACGCGCTGCGCGCCAGCGAGGTGGACCGCAACTGCCACTGGTTCTGCTCCGGCCAGGAGCCGGCGCTGATGCTGAACTTCAACGCCTATGGCTATCAGGACTGGACCTTCAACCCGAAGGACCGGCCGCTGCTGCGCAACCTCGTGGATCCGACCCACGCCGTCAGCCCCGACGGCCTGCCGATCGCCCGCGAAATCAGCGTCGAGGAGGCCTATGCCAAGTTCGGCGGCCGCCCGATCAGCGACTTTCCGCTGCCGTGAGCCCGCCAAGCGAGGAAGACGGCCTGCCGCTGGCGGGCGTCACGGTCGTCGAGATCTGCCACAGCGTCGCCGGCCCCTATGCCGGGCTGATCCTGGCCTCGCTGGGGGCCGAGTTGGTGAAGGTGGAAAGCCCCGGCCATGGCGATCATTCGCGCGGCTGGGCCCCGCCCTACTGGCACGGCACCTCGGCCGCCTACCAGAGCCTCAACCGCGACAAGCTGGGCGTGACCTGCGATCTGGCCGATCCGGGCCAGCGGGCCGGCCTGCTGCGGCTGATCCTGGAGCGGGCCGATGTGGTGATCCAGAACCTGCGCCCGGGCGCGGTCGAGCGCTACGGGTTGTCGGGCGAGGCGCTGCTGGCGCAGAAGCCGGGGCTGGTCTACTGCAATCTCGGCGCCTTCGGCCGGGTCGGGCCGCTCAGCGACAAGCCCGGCTACGATCCGCTGATGCAGGCCTTCGGCGGGCTGATGAGCGTGACCGGCGAGGTTGGCCGGGCGCCGGTGCGGGTTGGCCCGGCGGTGGTCGACATGGGCAGCGGCATGTGGTCGGTCATCGGCATCCTCGCCGCCCTCGACCGCCGCCGGCGCAGCGGCCGCGGGGCGGTGGTCGACACCTCCCTCTACGAGACCGCGATCGCCTGGATGACCATCCAGACGGCAGGATATCTCGCCTCCGGGGAAGTCCGCCGGCCGCACGGCTCGGGCATCGCCGAGATCGTGCCGCATCAGGCCTTTGCCGCCAGCGATGGCTACATCATGGTCGGGGCCGGCAATGACGGGCTGTTCCGCAAGCTCGCCGCCGCCCTCGGCCATGCCGAATGGGCCGAGGATCCGCGCTATGCCACCAATGACGGCCGGGTGCGCAACCGGGCGCTGCTGATCCCGGCCATGGAGGCGGTGTTCGCCCGGCGCAGCATCGCCGAATGGTCGGCCGTGCTGGAACAGGCCGGGGTGCCGACCGCCCCGATCCAGTCCATCGACCAGGTGGTGGCCCACCCGCAGACCGCAGCGCTCGGCATCATCCAGCAGGCGCCGGATGCCGACATGCGGCTGGTCGGGCTGCCGCTGTCCTTCAACGGCAGGCGGCCACCCTTCCGCGCCTCTGCCCCCCGCCCCGGCCAGCACAACGAGGCGGTGTTCGGCCGCCGGACCGCCGGCGACGCGGCGGAATAGACCACAGCGAAAGGGTTCCGCGATGGACGGACATGTTGTCGATACCGCCCCGCCGGTAACGGTCGAGCTGGGCGAGGACTATCCGGAGCTGCGCGATGCGGTGCGCGCGCTGTGCGCCAACTATCCCGGCAGCTACTGGCGCGAGCTGGAGGAGCGGGACGCCTATCCGACCGCCTTCATCGCCGAGCTGACGCGCGCCGGCTTCCTGGCCGCCCTGATCCCGGAGGAGTATGGCGGCTCCGGCCTGCCCCTCAGGGCGGCGGCAGTGATCCTGGAGGAGATCAACGCCAGCGGCTGCGTGGCCAGCCAGGGCCATGCCCAGATGTACATCATGGGCACCCTGCTGCGGCATGGCAGCCGCGAGCAGAAGCAGCGCTACCTTCCCCGCATCGCCGATGGCAGCCTGCGCCTGCAGGCCTTTGGCGTGACCGAGCCGACCAGCGGCACCGACACCACCAGCCTGCGCACCCGCGCCGAGCGCAAGGGCGACCGCTACGTCATCACCGGGCAGAAGGTGTGGACCAGCCGGGCGCTGCATTCGGACCTGATGCTGCTGCTCGCCCGCACCACCCCGCTGTCGCAGGTGAAGAAGAAGACCGACGGGATGTCGGTGTTCCTGGTCGACCTGCGCGAATGCCTGGGCAAGGGCCTGGAGATCCGGCCGCTGCCGGCGATGATCAACCACAATGCGACCGAGGTGTTCATGGACGGCATGGAGGTGCCGGCCGAGAACCTGATCGGGGAGGCGGGCAAGGGCTTCCGCTACATCCTCGACGGCATGAATGCCGAGCGCATCCTGGTTGCCACCGAAGCGGTCGGCGACGGGCGCTGGTTCATCCGCAAGTCCGTGGACTATGCCAACAGCCGGCAGGTATTCGGCCATTCGATCGGCCGCAATCAGGGCGTTCAGTTCCCGATCGCCCGGGCCTATGCCGAGCTTGAGGCGGCCGACCTGATGTGCCGGCGGGCCGCCGCACTGTTCAGCGCCGGGCGGGAGTGCGGGGAGGCCGCCAACATTGCCAAGCTGCTCGCCTCCGAGGCCGCCTTCAGGGCCGGCGACGTGGCGATGCAGACCCATGGCGGCTTCGCCTTCGCCAAGGAATACGACATCGAGCGCAAGTGGCGCGAGGCCAGGCTCTACCAGATCGCCCCCATCTCCACGAACATGGTGCTGGCCTATGTCGGCCAGCATGTCCTGGGGATGGAACGTTCCTACTAGACCACGAGGACCGCCCCGCCGATGGACCGCATGCGCTCCTGGATGTTCGTGCCAGGCCACTCGCCGAAGATGATGGACAAGGCGATGGCCTCGGCCGTCGATGTCGCCATGTTCGACCTGGAGGATGGCGTGGTGCCGGCGCTGAAGGCCGAATCGCGGCCGCTGGTCGCCGCCGCGCTCGGGCGGCCCGGCGCCG
>CAZEQG010000080.1:0-9465 GCA_964514295.1 uncultured Alphaproteobacteria bacterium | reverse complement strand
CGGCACCCGCCGCGCCGCCGGCACCGGCCGGCGCGCTGCCGGCGAACTGCCAGTTCGGCTTGCCGGCACGGTCGACCTCCAGCGTGATCACCGGCTCGACCAGCACGAAGCGGGCAATCTCCACCCGCCCCGACAGCAGCGGCAGCAGCTTCAGTTCGACCTGCAGCGCCTTCAGCGCCGCCATCTTCGGTGTGGAGGCGCCGGGGGCGTTCGCGAAGGACACATCGGCCGCCTCCACCTTCAGGCTGGGCAGCAGCGACACGCCGACCGGCCCGGCCAGCGTCAGCTCCCGCCCGGTCGACTGGCGCACCTGCTGGGCGATCTGGCCCTTCAGGGTTTCCACCGGCACCAGGAAGGGCACGGCAATGACTGCGCCGACCACGACAACCGCCAGGGCAATGACCGCGTAGAGCAGCTTCTTCATGGCACCGCCTCCATCCCCCGAAGGTCCAGTAAGCGCCGCTTTGCCGCCGACCGCAACCCGGGCCCGAAACGGCAAGGGGCGGCCAGGCGGCCGCCCCCCGGCGTTCCACCATACGGGCCGGCGGCCTATTCCGCCGCCACCACCGGGTGCGGCACCTCGCCGGCGCCGGCGGCGGGCTTCGGCGCCTCCATCTGCTTGAGCATGCGCTCGACATGGTTCACCGACTTGGTGAAGCGGGCCAGCAGCAGGTAGAGCGCCGGCACGACGAAGCCGGTCAGCACGGTCGACAGGCACACCCCGAACACCACCACCACCCCGATCGCCGAGCGGCTCTCCGCCCCGGCGCCGCTCGCCAGCATCAGCGGCACGGCGCCGAAGGTGGTGGCGATCGCCGTCATCAGGATCGGGCGCAGGCGGATGACGGCCGATTCATAGACCGCGTCGCGGATCGACTTGCCTTCGTCGCGGAGCTGGTTGGCGAACTCCACGATCAGGATGCCGTTCTTGGTCATCAGCCCGATCAAGAGGATCATGCCGATCTGGCTGTAGACGTTGAGCGTGTAGCCATAGACCCACAGCCCCACCATGCCGCCGGTCACCGCCAGCGGCACCGCCAGCATGATCACGAAGGGATGGATGAAGCTCTCGAACTGCGCCGCCAGCACCAGGAAGACGATCAGCAGGGCGAGCCCGAAGGTGATCATCAGGGTATTGGCCGTCTCCTTGTAGGACCGGCTCTGCCCCGCCCAGCCCAGGCGCGCCTCGGCCGGCAGGTTCTGCTTCACCCAGGTCTCGACCACGTCGAGCGCGTCGCCGAGGGCATAGCCGGGAACGAGCTGGGCGCTGACGGTGATCGAACGCAGCCGGTCCACGCGCGGCAGCTCGGCCGGGCCGCCGGTCTCGCGCACGCTGACCAGGTTCGACAGCGGGATGAGCTGGCCGGAACTGGCGGAGCGGACATAGATGTTGGCCAGGTCCTGCGGGGTCGCGCGATCCTCCGCCCGGGCCCGCATCAGCACCTTGTACTCCTCGCCGCGGTCGTTGAACTGGCTGACCTCGCGCTCGCCGAACATCGCCTCCAGGGTGCGCCCGATGGTCTCGATCGGCACGCCGAGATCGGCCGCCTTCGCCCGGTCGATGGCCACCCTGAGCTCTGGCTTGTTGGGATTGAAGTTGCTGTCGAGGTTGAGGAAGCGCCCCTCGCCCGCCATGAACTGCATCAGCCGGTCGGTCCAGCCCTGGATGGTGGCGTAGTCCGAGCCGCCCAGCACCACCCGCACCGGCGGCTGGAAGCCGCGCTGGCCGAGGGAGGGCGGGTTCACGGCCGAGGCCCGGGCGCCGGGCAGGCCGGCGATGCGCGGGAAGATCTGCCGCACGATGTCCTGCTGGGAGACGCTGCGCTCCTTCCACGGCTTCATGCGCAGGAAGGCCAGCCCGTTATTGGCCGGCGCCGGCCGCTGGAAGCCCGAGACCACGATCGACTGCACCATGGTGCCGACGCCGCTCTCGACGAAGGGCATGAGGATGCGCTCGACCGCCATCACCTGCTCGCGGGTGTAGGCCACGGTCGCGCCTTCCGGGGCGGTGACCGGCACGATGATGATGCCGCGATCCTCGACCGGCGCGAATTCCTTGGGCA
The DNA here is from genome assembly GCA_964514295.1 of uncultured Alphaproteobacteria bacterium. GTDB lineage: Bacteria > Pseudomonadota > Alphaproteobacteria > CAZEQG01 > CAZEQG01 > CAZEQG01. Next base: position 7,402 of record CAZEQG010000080.1, on the reverse strand, counting down.
GCAGCTTGTGGAGCTGGACCGCCGCCAGGGACACCGCGATGCCGATCGCCAGCACCACCACCGGAGCGGCGAGCGCGCGCCGCAGCAGCCAGGCATAACCGTTGTTGAGGGCGACGAAGATCGGCTCGGTCAGCTTCACCAGCAGCCCGTCCTCGCTGTGCGGCTTCAGCAGCTTCGAGCACAGCATCGGCGACAGCGTCAGCGCCACCAGGCCGGAGAACAGCACCGAGGCGGCGAGCGCGATGCCGAACTCGCCGAACAGCCGGCCGGTCTCGCCATCCATGAAGGAGATCGGCACGAACACCGAGAACAGCGTCAGCGTCGCCGCCAGCACGGCAAAGGTGATCTGCCGGGCGCCGCGGATGGAGGCGAGCAGGGGGGGCTCGCCCTCCTCAATGCGGCGGTGGATGTTTTCCAGCACCACGATCGCGTCATCCACCACGATGCCGATGGCCAGCACCATGGCCAGCAGCGTCAGCACGTTGATCGAGAAGCCGAGGGCGCCCATCACGGTGAAGGTGGCGATGATCGACACCGGGATCGCCAGGGTCGGGATCAGCGTCGCCCGCCAGGAGCGCAGGAAGAAGAAGATGACGCCAATTACCAGGGCGATGGCAATGCCCAGCGCGTGATAGACTTCGTAGATCGACTGCGCGATGAACACGCTCTCGTCATAGCCGAGCTGGATCGAGGTGCCTTCGGGCAGGGCTTCCCGCAGCGCCGCCATCTCCGCCTTGGCGGCCTCGGCGACCTGCAGCGTGTTGGCGGTGGACTGGCGGACGATGCCGATGCCGATGTTCACCTGCCCGTTGGCGCGGAATTCCGAGCGCTCGTCCTCCGCCCCCAGTTCCACCCGGGCGATCTCTCCCAGCTTCACCTGATAGCCGTCGCGCACGGCGACGATGACGTTGCGGAACTGGTCGGGGTTGCGCATCCGGCTGTCGGTCTTGATCACGAACTCGCGCTGGGTGCTCTCCAGCCGGCCCGAGGGCAGATCGACGTTCTGCTTCTTGATCTGGTCCTCGACATCCTGGGTGGTGATGCGCCGGGCGGCCATCGCCTGGCGGTCCAGCCAGATGCGCATGGCATAGCGCCGCTCGCCGCCGATGGTGACGCTGGCCACGCCGGGCAGCGTCGACAGCCGTTCCACGATGTTGCGCTGGGCGAAATCGGTCAGCTCCAGCGGCGACAGCCGCTGGGAGGCGAGGGTGAACCACAGGATGGCGCGCGCGTCGCTGTCGACCTTGGCGATCACCGGCGGGTCGGCGCCGTCGGGCAGGCGGTTGGCGACACGGCTGACCTTGTCGCGAACGTCGGCGGCGGCGGCGTCGATGTCGCGGTCGATATAGAACTCGATGTTGACGTTGGAGCGTTCCTCGCGGCTGTTCGAGGTGATCTGCTTCACCCCCTCGATGCCGGAGACGGCGCTCTCGATCACCTCGGTCACGCGCGATTCGATCACCTCGTTGGAGGCGCCCTTGTAGACCGTGCCCACCGAGATGATCGGCGCGTCGATCATCGGGTATTCGCGCACCGGCAGCTTCAGGAAGCTCGCCATGCCGAGCACGATCAGCATCAGGCTGATGACAGTGGCAAAGACCGGCCGCTTGATCGAGACGTCGGAGACCACCATCGCCCGCCCTCCTTCAGCTCGTCGCCGGCCCGGCCGGGCGGATCACCTGCACCGGCTGCTTGTCGCGCACCTTCTGGACGCCCTGCACCACCACCTGCTCGCCCCCGGTGACGCCGGACAGGATCTCGATCTCGCCTTGGCGGCGGATGCCGAGCGTCACCTCGCGCCGCTCGGCCCGGCCGTCGGCGACCACGAAGACGAACATCGACGAGCCCAGCGGCACCACCGCCTCCTCCGGCACCAGGACGGCGTTCTCCTTGGCCGACAGGGTGAGCCCGATGGCAAGGAACATGCCCGGACGCAGGATCTCGTCGCGGTTGTCGAACTCGGCGTTCACCCGGAAGGAGCGGGTGACCGGGTCGATGCGCGTGTCGATCACGCTGATGGTGCCGGCAAAGGCGCGGTCGGCATAGGCGGCCGCCGTGGCGGTGATCGGCAGGCCCGGGCGGATCTGGCCCATCGCCACCTCGGGCAGGGCGAACTCGACCTTGATCTTGGCCACGTCATCCAGCGTGGTCACCGCGGTGCCGGGCTGCACCAAGGCGCCGGGGCTGACCAGACGCAGGCCGACCCGGCCGGCGAAGGGCGCCGTCACCTTCATGTCGGCCAGCCGCGCCTCGGTCGCCCGCAGCCGCGCCTCGGCGGCGTTGAACAGGGCGTCGGCGGCGCGGTACTGCGCTTCCAGCTCGTCCAGCCGCGCCTCCGTCACGTTGCCGGTGGCGCGGAGCTGCTTGGCGCGGTCGAGCCGCACCTTCACATCTTCGCGACTGGCGCGGGCGGATTCGCGCTGCGATCGCGCCTGCTCCATGTCTGCCCGTCTTTCGGAGCTGTCCTGTTCAAGCAGCAGGGCGCCCTTCTCGACATAGGCGCCCTCGGTGAAATGGATCACCGAAACCCGGCCGGCATCCTTGGCGGTGACGGTGATCGCCTCGTTCGAGCGGGCGGTGCCCACCGCCTCCATCTTCTGCTCGATGCGGCCGACCTTGGCCGGCGCGGTCAGCACCTGCACGGTCCGCGGGGCGGCACCGCTGCGCCCGGCTGCCGCCGTCGCCTGGGCGCCACCGGCCTGGCCGGAAAAATAGTAGTAGCCACCGGCTGCGGCGGCCACCACGGCCACCAGGACGAGCTGGGTCACAACACGCATGCAATACCCCCTGCAGAGCGTTGTCGCTGCCGACCTCGCCCGTACCTACGCGCCTCCCCCAGAAACGGATCGCCGCAGCTTTTCCGTCGCCGCATTGGCGATCGCCGCGCTGTTGTCGTCGAGGCTCCGCAGAGTATAGCAACGCCGTCCCAGGGCAAGGGCGGGGTGATGGCGGCGGCCGTCTTGAATAGGGGGGCGCGGCTGCCCACCTGCTTCAACAGGTCCGGCCCATCGACTCTCCCCCCTTCGAGCGTAGGCTGGCCCCCGCTCCGCCCTCCGACGATATAGCCCCCCCGGAGGGCGGGGCGGCGACCCTGCCGCGTCAGGCGGTCTTCAGGAAGCGCACGCCCTTCAGCCGGTCGGTGGACAGCACCACCGATTCGACCCGGCCCCACTCGCTGCGCTCGAAGCGCAGGGCGAGGGCGTAGGTGTAGCCGGGGCGTGTGTCCTGGGCCAGGAAGCAGTCCTCCAGCGTGGCCTGCAGCGGCAGCTCGGCTGCCTCGTGGAAGGCCGGCCCCAGGCGGATCATCAGGGCGCCATCGCGCAGGAAGACCTCGTGGGTGACTGCAAGCTCGCGCGAGGAATAGCTGCCGCAGAACAGCTCCAGCCCCTCGCGGCCATAATCGTGCGCCTTCTCCAGCTTGTGCAAGCGCAGCTCCTGGCCGCCGAAATCGAGGTCGAGAAGGGGCGGCTCGCCGCGGCGCTCGTGGATCTCCAGGGTCGAATCGAACTGGCTCCAGTCGGCCAGCAGCCGCCCGGGTCCGGTCGCGCGGAAGGACTGCACATTGCCCAGCTTGTCCAGCTCCAGCGTGCCGTCCTTCAGCGTGATCGTGGCAAGCTCGGCGGTGTCGCGGTCGACCCAGCGACCGGGCAGGGCCGCCACCGTCTCGGCCGCCAGCTCCAGCTTCGGCCACAGCGCCCGCGCCTCCTCGGCCGGGCGCGGGCGCGGCGCGCTGTCACCCAGCCACAGGTCGAAGAGCTGCTGCACCCGGCCATAGGGATCGGCATCCTCGCGGTTCGACAGCAGCACGAAGCCCCAGTCGCGGTCCGGCACATGGCAGATCATGCCCTTGTAGCCGGTCAGGCTGCCGCCATGGCCGATGACGGTAAGCCCGCGGTAGGGCCGGCAGTGCAGGCCGAGGCCATAGTGGTTCAGCCGGCCGTCATTCAGCCTGCCCGGGGTGGTCATGGGGGCAGACAGCGCCACCCCGCCAAGGCTGCCCTGGCGCAGGCAGAGCACCCAGCGCGCCAGGTCCTCGACCGTGCTGACCATGCTGCCGGCGCCCGAGATGCCGAAAGCCCACACCCCCTTGGTGTGGCCGCCCGCCTTCTCCTGGACATAGCCATCGGCCAGGCGCGGCCAGACGAGCTGGCAGTCGTCGCGCATGCCGGTGTCGGCCATGCCCAGCGGCGCCCAGATGTTGTCGCGGCAGTACTGGTCCCAGGGCTGGCCGGTCACATTCTCCACGATGAGGGCGGCCAGCATGTAGTTCACGTTGGTGTAGACGTAGCGCTCGCCGGTCGGGAAGCTGAACTCGCGCTGGGCGTAGAGCAGCTCCATCAGGTCGCGGGCGCTGCGCGGATAGCGGAACCAGATGCCGCGCAGGCGCATCATCTCCATGGCGTCGCGCAGGCCGCTGGTCATGTCCAAGAGGCGGCGGATGGAGACGTTAAGCTCCGCCGGCAGCTCGGGCAGGTAGCGCCCGCAGGGGTCGTCCAGCCGCAGCTTGCCGCGGGCCTCCAGGATCAACAGGGCGGCGGCGGCGAAGCCCTTGGTGATGGAGGCGATGTGGAAGCGCGTGCCGGGGGCTATCGGCACCGCATGCTCGAGGTTGGCGAGCCCGTAGTCGGCGCGGTGCACCACCTCGCCCCCCTGCAGCACCAGCAGGGCGCCGCCCGGCTCGCCCGGCCGGGTCCAGGGCTCGAACAGGGCGTCGGTACGGGCGGCGGCGTCGGTCATCGCGGGCTCCCCAGGCGGATCTTCATGCGCTCGATGGCGTCCAGCAGGCCGGCGGCCAGGGCCGGCTCGGTCGCCGTGTGGCTGGCTTCGGTCACCATGTCGAACTCAGCCTCGGGCCAGGCCTGCTTCAGGTCCCAGGCGGTGGCCGGCGGGGTCACCACGTCATAGCGGCCCTGCACGATGATGCAGGGCAGGTGGCGGATGCGCCCGATCTCGGCCAGGAGCTGGCCCGGCCGCACGAAGCAGCCGTTGACGCAGTAATGCGTGAACAGCCGCGACAGCGCGACGGGCGCCTCGCCCTCCAGCAGCTTGGCGACATGGGCGGGATCGGGCCGGAAGGTCTGGGTCTTGCCGGAGAAGCCGCGCAGCGCCAGGGCGGCGGCGCGGCACACCTCGGGGTCGGGATCGACCAGCCGGCGGTAGTAGGCCATCAGCAGGTCGCGCCGCTCGGCCGCCGGCACGAAGGCCGCGAACTCCGCATGCTCGGCCGGAAAGAAGGTGCCGATGCCGTTGAACCACCAGTCGATCTCGTGCCGCCGGCCCATGAACACGCCGCGCACCACGAAGCCCAGGCAGGCGCCCGGATGCGCCTCGCCATAGGCGATCGACAGGAAGCTTCCCCAGGAGCCGCCGGTGACCAGCCATTTCCGGATCTTCAGGTGCCGGCGCAGCTTCTCCAGATCGGCGATGAGGTTCTGGGTGGTGTTGCCCTTCAGCGAGCCGACCGGGGTGGAGCGCCCGCAGCCGCGCTGGTCCAGCATCACCAGGCGATAGAAGTCCGGGTCGTAGTATCGGCGGTTGGAGGGGGCGGCCCCGCCGCCCGGGCCGCCGTGCAGGAACAGCACCGGCACGCCGTCGGGATTGCCCGACTGCTCGTAGTAGACCGAATGCCCGTCGCCGACGGAAAGATGCCCGGCGTCGTAGGGTTCGCGGTCGGGATAGAGGCCGGTCATGCGTAGATCCTGCTCTTCGGCGTCCACTGGAGGTCTGGCTCGAAGGGCCACATCGGGCGCGGGATGTGGCGGAAGGGCACCCGCGTCAGCACCGGCGTGACGAGGCCGGGGCAATCGGCCTCGATGATGCGGTCGTCGCTGAAGAAGATGTCGAAGCCGGCGCGGAAATGGCCGCGGCTCTTCAGCACCAGTCCGCGCAAGGCGGCGACGTCGATGCCGAGATGCTCGAACTGCATGGGGTCGAGGGCCTGGTTGCGCACGCTCACCACCACGATCTGCAGGCCGCCGATGCGCAGCAGCGCGGTCTTGCCCATCTTCATGGTGCGCCCCTCGGCGGTGCCGCGCCGGCCGATGATGGTGCCGTCCGACAGCTTCTCCACCACCGCCTCGGCCTCGAAGGGCTCGGAATAGGGGCTGGTCTCGTCGCGGTTCAGGCGGGCCAGGAAGCGTGCCCCCTCGCCACGCTCATGCGCCTCCGCCGCCAGCGCCACGTCATAATGGATGCCGAAGGCGCAGCCGGTAACCCCGGCGGCGTGGAACGCCTTCAGCAGCCAGGTGGTGTTGCCGCGCGCGCCGCCGCCCGGATTGTCGGCGACATCGGCGAACAGCAGCGACGGCCTGGACGGATCGCGGCAGGCCGCAAGCATCATCGCGGTGCAGTCCTCGATCGAGGTCAGCTTCGCCACGAAGCGCTCGCGATCGTCCCACATGCGCTGGGCGATGGCGCAGGCCGCCCGGTCGGCCGCGGCCCGCGACTCCGGCCCGGTGCCGCGCGCCGTCACCACCACCGACAGGCCGTTGCGCGGACTGTCGGCGAGCGAGAAGTTGCCGATCGCCGAGACGTTGAGGATCGGCCCGCCGACCAGCGTCTGCCCGTAGTTGATGGCGTCGGCATAGGGGCCGTGCTTGGTGAGCAGGGCAACCGAGGGCGGCAGGATCGGCAGGTGCACATAGGCCCGGGCGGTGCGCATCCCGGCCAGCATCTCCAGCATCGCCCGGCCGGCCTCCTGGCCGCGCTCGTACTGGTCGACATGCGGGTTGGTCAGATAGGCGCAGAGCAGGTCGGTCGATGCCACCATCGCCGGCGACAGGTTGGCGTGCAGGTCCAGCGTCGCCACCACCGGCACGCCGGGGCCGACTGCCGCCCTGACCCGGGCCAGGAACACGCCGTCGGCATCCTGCTCCTCGGTCGCCCCCGCCGCCCCGTGCTGGCAGCAATAGACGCCGTCGAACGGCCCGCGGCCCTTCAGCTCGGCCTCCACCTTGGCAAGGCAGCGCTCGAAGAAGCCCTGTTCGGCCGGGCCGCTGGCACCGGCGGTGGTGAACAGGATCGCCACCTTCTCCCAGGGTCCGGCGGCGTCCATCGCGTCGATGAAGCCGCTGAGCCCGGCCGAGGCGCGGGGCGCCGGCTGCGCCAGGTCGGCCAGCAGCGCCTCGCCTTCAAGATAGCATTTCTCGCGGAACTCTTCCTCGGTTGCCGGCGGCGCAAAGCCGTTGGTCTCCAGCATGAAGCCCAGCAGGGCGATACGACGGGACATTGGTGGGGGGCTCCGGACGACGGCGGGTGGCGGAGCCTCCGACGCCGCCCGCCGCCTTGTCAACCGCCCGCGCGCCGTCAGCCGCCAAAACCGCGCCCCGGCCGGGAGCCGGCGCGGAACTCCGCCGGCCGATGGCCGAACACGCCATGCCCGGCGCCGGCTGCACGGGGGCGA
>CAZEQG010000079.1:0-9468 GCA_964514295.1 uncultured Alphaproteobacteria bacterium | reverse complement strand
GAGATCAGACGCAGCAGCGTCGTCTTGCCGATGCCGTTGCGGCCGACGATGCCGACACGGTGCCCGGCCGGTATCTGCGCGCCGGCATGGTCCAGCAGGACCCGCCCGCCCAGGCGGATGGTGATGTCGCGGAAGGTCAGCATGCGCGCGCCTCTAGCATGATCGGGCCGGGATCGGAACCTTGATCGAACCGGCGGCGGGGGGTATTGATCGCCGCCTTCTGGAGGGGCGCCCCGATGCAAGCAATCCGCAAGCGCGTTCTGGTCACCGGCGGGGCCGGCTTTGTCGGCTCGCACCTGTGCGAGCGCCTGATCGCCGAGGGCCACGAGGTGCTCTGCGTCGACAACTACTACACCGGCACCAAGGCCAATCTGGAGCCGCTGCTGGGCCATCCCCGCTTCGAGGTGATGCGCCACGACGTGACCTTCCCGCTCTATGTCGAGGTCGACGAGATCTACAACCTCGCCTGCCCGGCCTCGCCCATCCACTATCAGTTCGACCCGGTGCAGACGACCAAGACCTCGGTCCATGGCGCGATCAACATGCTGGGCCTGGCCAAGCGGGTGAAGGCGAAGATCCTTCAGGCATCGACCTCGGAGGTCTACGGCGACCCGACCGAGCATCCGCAGAAGGAAAGCTATCGCGGCAATGTCAGCACCACCGGCCCGCGCGCCTGCTACGACGAGGGCAAGCGCTGCGCCGAGACGCTGTTCTTCGACTACTGGCGCCAGCACCGGCTGCGCATCAAGGTGGCACGCATCTTCAACACCTATGGCCCGCGCATGCACCCCAATGACGGGCGCGTGGTCTCGAACTTCGTGGTCCAGGCGCTGCGCGGCCAGCCGATCACCATCTATGGCGACGGCAGCCAGACCCGCGCCTTCTGCTTCGTCGACGACCTGGTCGACGGGCTGATGCGGCTGATGGCGACCGGCGACGAGGTGACCGGGCCGATGAATCTGGGCAATCCCGGCGAGTTCACCATCCGCCAGCTCGCCGAGATGGTGGTGGCGATGACCGGCTCGCGCTCGCAGCTCGTCTTCCACCCGCTGCCCGAGGATGATCCCAAGCAGCGCCGGCCGGACATCACCCTGGCGCGCGACACCCTTGGCTGGCAGCCGCGCGTGCCCCTGGCCGAGGGGCTGGAGAAGACCATCGCCTATTTCCGCCGGCTGGTCGCCTGATGGCGGCATTCCGCCGCATCCTGGTCACCGGCGGGGCAGGCTTCGTCGGCTCGAACCTGGCCCTCCTGGCCCGGCGCGATCATGACGGGGCGGAGGTGGTGGCCTTCGACAACCTGCGCCGGCGCGGCAGCGAACTGGCGCTCGCCCGGCTGAAGGCCGGCGGCGTCACCTTCATCCATGGCGATATCCGCAACCCCGCCGACATCGCCGATGCCGGGGCTTTCGACCTGCTGCTGGAATGCTCGGCCGAACCTTCGGTCCAGGCCGGCTATGGCGGCAGCCCGGCCTATCTGATCGACACCAACCTGACCGGCACCATCCACTGCCTGGAGGCCGCGCGGCGCCACCAGGCGGCGGTGGTCTTCCTGTCGACCAGCCGGGTCTATCCCATTGCGGCGCTGCGCGCCCTGCCCCTTGAGCCGCGCGGCGCGCGCCTGGCGATCGCCGAAGGGGCCAGCGGCCCCGGCTGGTCGGCCGAGGGCATCAGCGCCTGCTTCCCGCTCGCCGGGGCGCGCTCGCTCTACGGCACCACCAAGCTGGCCTCCGAACTGGTGATCGACGAGTACCGTGCGATGTACGGGCTGCGCGCGGTGATCAACCGCTGCGGCGTGCTGACCGGGCCCTGGCAGATGGGCAAGGTCGATCAGGGCTTCGTCGTGCTGTGGGCGGCCCGCCACCTCTATGGCGGGCCGCTCGCCTATATCGGCTTCGGCGGCGATGGCCGGCAGGTCCGCGACCTGCTGCATGTCGCCGACCTGCACGCGCTGATCACCCGCCAGATCGCTGATTTTCCGCGCTTCGGCCAGGGGGTGTGGAATGTCGGCGGCGGCGCCGGCGTCAGCCTGTCGCTGGCCGAGCTGACCGACCTCGTGGTGCGGCTGACCGGGCGGCGCATCGCGATCGCCAGCCGGCCCGAAACCCACCCCGCCGACATCCCCTGGTACATCACCGACAATGCCGCGATAACCGCCGCCAGCGGCTGGCGGCCCACGCGCGATGCCGCGGCGATCCTGGAGGAGGTGGTGGCCTGGCTGGACGGGAACCGGGCGCAACTCGCCCCTGTTCTCGGCGGCTGACAGGATGTAGTGTCCGCGCCATCCTGGCACGACGCGATATGGATCCGAGATGAGCCTTGCCATCGTCACCGGCTCCGCCGGCCTGATCGGCGCCGAGACCGTGCGCTTCCTGGCCGACAAGGGCTTCGATGTGGTCGGCATCGACAACGACATGCGGGCCTATTTCTTTGGCCCCGAGGCCAGCACCAAATGGCAGCGCGAACAGCTTCTCCAGCAGGTGCCCGGCTACCGGCACGAGGAGGCCGACATCCGCGACGCCGCGGCGGTGGACGGGCTGTTCGCCCGCTACGGCAAGGCGATCTCCCTGGTGGTGCACACCGCCGCCCAGCCCAGCCATGACTGGGCCGCCAAGGAACCCTTCACCGATTTCACGGTGAACGCCAACGGCACCCTGCATCTGCTGGAGGCGACGCGGCGGCACTGCATCGAGGCGCCCTTCATCTTCACCAGCACCAACAAGGTCTATGGCGACGCGCCCAACCACCTGCCGCTGGTGGAGATGGCGACGCGCTGGGAGCTTGACCCCGCCCACCGCTGGGCGGCGCATGGCATCGACGAGAGCATGTCGATCGACGGCACGCTGCACAGCCTGTTCGGCGCCTCCAAGGTGGCGGCCGATGTGCTGGTCCAGGAGTATGGCCGCTACTTCCAGATGCGCACCGCCTGCTTCCGCGGCGGCTGCCTGACCGGCCCCGGCCATTCCGGGGCGAAGCTGCACGGCTTCCTGGCCTATCTGGTGAAATGCGCGATCACCGGCGAGCCCTACACGGTGCTGGGCTACCGCGGCAAGCAGGTGCGCGACAACATCCATTCCTACGACCTGGTGAATGCCTTCTGGCACTTCTTCCAGGCCCCGCGCAGCGCCGAGGTCTACAACATCGGCGGCGGCCGCCATGCCAACTGCTCGATGCTGGAAGCGATCGCCGCGGCCGAGAAGCTGACCGGCCGGCCGATGAACTGGAGCTATTCCGAGCAGAACCGCATCGGCGACCATATCTGGTGGATTTCCGACGTGCGCCGGTTCCAGGCCCACTATCCGGCCTGGCAGTATCGTTATGGCATCGACGACATCATCGCCGAGATCGTCGAGGGCCAGAGCGCACGGCTCGGCGCGCCGCGCCGCGCGTGATCCGCGGCACGCTCCAGGACCTTGCCGACTGGGAGCGGCGGGGCGAGCCAGGGCTGCTGTCGGTCGTCATCCCGGCACATAACGAGGAAGGCCAGATCGCCGAGACGGTGCGGGCCTTCCACGCCGCCCTCGATGCCGCCGGCATCCGCCACGAGATCCTGGTGGTGAACGACAACTCCACCGACCGCACGGCCGAGATCCTGGCCGCGCTCGCGGCCGAGATCGCAGCACTGCGCGTACTCGACAACCCGCCGCCCAACGGCTTCGGCTTTGCCGTGCGTCAGGGCCTGCTGCATTTCCGCGGCGACGCCGTAGCGATCGTGATGGCGGACATGTCGGACAGCCCGGCCGACCTGGTGGCCTTTCACGCCAAGTTCCGCCAGGGCTTCGACTGCGTGTTCGGCAGCCGCTTCGTGCGCGGCGGGCGGCTGGTCGACTATCCCTGGCCGAAGCTGATCCTGAACCGGCTGGCAAACCTGCTGATCCAGGTGCTCTTCCGCCTCGGCTACAACGATGTGACCAACGCCTTCAAACTGTACAGCCGGGCGGCGATCGCCGGCGTGCAGCCGCTGCTGTCCCACCACTTCAATCTCACCGTCGAGCTGCCGCTGAAGGCGATCGTGCGCGGACATTCCTATGCCGTGCTGCCCAATTCCTGGACCAACCGCAAGGCCGGCGTGTCGAAGCTGAAGATCCGCGAGATGGGCAGCCGCTACATGTTCATCGTGCTGTACTGCCTGATCGAGCGCTGGCTGTCGCGCGGCGACTACCTGCAGGAGACGCGCGCCCGCCAGCTCGGCCTCGGGCAGGACGCCCCGTGATCCTGCGCCAGTTCCTGCTCTACCTCGTCGTCGGGGGGGTGAGCTTCGTCGTCGACATCGCCGTGTTCGTCGCCCTCTACCAGCATATCGACGACCGGCTGGCTTCGGTCGCGGGCTTCCTCACCGCCACCTGCGCCAATTACTTCCTGTCCTATCTGCTGGCCTTCCAGCGCGGACGCTTCGGGCGGGCCAACGAGGTGGCGCGGCTGTTCGCGGTGGCGGGCATCGGGCTCGTCCTCAACACCGCGTTCTTCGAGCTGTTCGTTCGCATCGGCCTACATCCCGTTGTTGCCAAAGTGGTTGCCGTGCCGATCGTGCTGATCTGGAACTTCCTCGGCCGGCGGCTGTTCGTGTTCCACCGCAGCCTGCCCGAACATGGCCTGCCCTTCCCCGGGCGCCGGCCGCCGATGGGCGCCGAGCAGTGACGGCCTGGCGGACGGCATCCTTCTGGCTGCCGGTCATGGGCTGGGTCATCGCCGCGGCGATGCTGGCCAGCGGTGGCTGGTGGCTGACGCAGGGCTACAGCCCGGTGCCCAAGGACGACTACTGGGACCACATCAACTGGCTGCGCGCCATCCACCACCGCGGCACCATCCATGCCGGCGATTTCTGGCGGCTGGCCAACGAGCACCGGATCGTGCTGCCCCGCCTCGCCTTCCTGGCCGATGACTGGCTGGCACGCAGCCGCGGCACGGTCGCGATCATGGCCATCATCGCCATCCAGCTCATCCATGGGCTGGTGTGGGTGCGCCTGATCATGGCCAGCGACCTGCCGCGCCTGTCCCGCCATCTCATGGCCGCGCTGGCGCTCGGCCTGTGCCTGTCGATGGGCCAGACCCAGAACCTGACCTGGGGAAACCAGGTGCAGTTCGTGCTGGTGTTCCTGGCCGGCACGCTGGCCTGGCAGGCACTGGCGCGGGAGGGTCGGAACGGCATCCTGCTGGCCTGCCTGTGGGCGGCGGTGTCGAGCCTCAGCATGGCCAACGGCCTGCTCTGCGGCATCGTGCTGGTGATGCTGGCCTGGGCGCAGCGCCGGCCGGCGGCCGCCGTGCTGGCGCTGGCGGCCTTCACGCTGGCGGCATTCGCGGCCTATCTGTGGGACTACCGGTCGCCGCCGCCGCCCCACACCACGCCCGCCGATGCGATCCGCCAGCTCGACCGTTTTATCATCTATGTCTGCTTCTATCTCGGCGCCCCGGTCGCCACCGGGGCCCGCGCCGTCGGGGCGCTGACCGGGCTCGCGGGGCTGCTGGTGGCCGCCGGCATCGGGCTGCGGCTGATCTTCCGGCGCCCGGCGATGGACCGGCTGGACCTCGTGTGCTGCGGCTCCATCCTGTTCGTCGCCGGCACCGCCGTGATCACCGGCATCGGCCGCTTCGAGCTGGGCACCGAGCAGGCGATCTCGTCACGCTACATGACGCCGGTCTACATCTTCTGGATCGCCATATTCGTGCTCCTGACCAGATGGCTGGCGGGGCGGCCGGTGCTGCGTCACGCCGGCCTGGCGCTGGCCGGCATCTGGCTGGCCGGCTTCGTCATTCCCGATCACATCAAGTCCGGGCTGCAGGCCCGCCAGTACGCGCTGAAGCTGAACACCGCCGGCATTGCCCTGATCATGCAGGTGGATGATGCGGCGAGCCTGCGCGCCGCCTATCCGGTGCCCGAGATCCCCTTCACCTTCGCCAGCTTCCTGCGGGCCGAGCGGCGGGCGCTGTTCGACACGCCGCTCGCCCGGCTGCCGGGCAGCGCAAGTGTCGGCCACGCCGGCCTGCCGCACTGCAACGGCCGGCTGGACGTGACGGCGCGGGCGGGCGAACGCTCTCCTGGCCTGCGCTTCGAAGGCTGGCTGATGGACCCCGGCACTGGCGCACCGCCGCCCTTCCTTGCCATGCTCGATGGGCGCGGCGTGGTGATCGGCCTTGGCGCCACGGGATACCGGCGCAACGATGTGCGCAGGGTGCTCGGCCTGCGGACGGCCCGGCTCAGCGGCTTCGTCGGCTATGCCGGCCCCGCGGCGGAGGTGGCCGCCCTGCTCGGCCTCACGGCGGCCGGAGACGCCGTCTGCATGCTGCCTGTGCGATAGCCCTGGCGACGGCGACGGTACCGTGGCGATAGATCGGCGCGACCTCAGCGGAGCAGATTGACCGCCATGCTGGACCCTTCGGCCGAATCCCCCGATCTCGCCGCCCTCGCCGCCCGGCTGCGGCGGTATGCCGTGCATGAGCGGCGGACCGTGAGCGGCTGGCTGACCGTGGGCGCGCTGCAGATCATGACGATGCTGCTAGAGCTCCAGTGGCTCTGGAACCTGCGCGGCGGCATAGCGGAGATCGGGGTCTACGCCGGAAAGACCTTCTTCCTGTTTCACCGCGCCCTGCGCCGCGGTGAGGTGCTGGTCGGCATCGACCCCTACAGCGGCTTCGAGGAGGTGCTGTCGCAGTTCCAGCTCGACCGCGCCCGGCTTGGCGCCGACGGCCAGGAATGCGTCCTGCTCCAGCGCCGTTCGCAGGACGTCGCGACTGCAGAGCTTACGGCGCTGCTCGGCGGGCCGGCGCGGCTGGTCCATGTCGATGGCGAGCATTCGGCGCAGGCCATTGCCTGCGACCTGCGGCTGGCGGCGGCGATCGTCTCGGAGGACGGGGTCGTCATCGTCGACGACTTCCTGCATCCCCGCCACCCTGACGTGACCGAGGCCGTCTTCGCCGTGCTGCCCACCCTGGCACCGCACCGCACATTGGTGCCCTTCGCCGTGTCGGGCATGGGCGTGCCGGCGGACCGCAACCGTCCCGCCTGGGTCGCCGGCGCGCCGAAGCTGTTCCTGGCCGCCCCGGCGGCGGCGGCGCGCTACAGGGATGAACTTGGCCGCCAGCTCGCGGCGGCGGTCACGAACACGGTGTCCCTGGCAGGTGGCACCGCGCTCACCTTCGAGTTCGGCGCCGACATGGATTTCCGCAGCCATTGGCCGTCACAGGCCACACGGGCGCCGGCGGCCGGGCTGCCCGGTCCGGGATCATTGCCAAAGGGCTGAGCCGGGGCGCCCATCCGCGGCAATCGTCCGACGTATCCCCGGACAGGCGCCCCGACCGCCACCCGGGATGTCGCACGAAGCTCGTTGATTTCAATGGTCGGAGCGGCGGGATTTGAACCCACGACCCCCAGTCCCCCAGACTGATGCGCTACCAGGCTGCGCTACGCTCCGACAGGCCGGGCAGGACCGCCCGGTCAGGCGCAGGTGTCTGCGGAATCGCGCGGGCTGTCAACCCCCAACGGGATAGCCGGGTGGCGGAGCGCGGATGGCGTCATCATCCAAAAGGATGAACCCGGCATTTGCTGGGCAATTGCTTCAATTTGTCCCATCGGCATAACAACTCGGCGGCCGCACATAGCTTGGCGTGCCGGTGCCCTTGCGAAGGCCCGGCGCCGCCCCGCCACCGCCTCCCCCCCTCCTGTCACACCGAGACCCCGATGCGCCTGTCCACCAAGCTGGGAGTGATCCCGGCATTCGCCCTTGTCGGCATGGTCGTGCTGTCCGTCGCCGCCATCCTGACCCAGCGCGACGAGTTTCGAGAAAGCGCCGAACGGCGCAGCGCCGCCGTGGTCGATGCGGCCATCACGATCGTCAGCGAATACGAGGCGCAGGCGCGCGCCGGCGCGATCAGCCAGGACAATGCCCGCCGCACCGCCCTGGCCGCCCTGAAGGCCATCCGCTATGGCGAAGGGGACTATGTGTGGGTGCAGGATGCCGCCCCGCGCGTGATCATGCATCCGCTGCGCCCGGACCTCGACGGCCAGTTCGTCGGCGAGGTCAAGGACCCCGCCGGCTTTCCCCTGTTCCGCGCCTTCGCCGCCGCCGCCGGGCGGGACGGTGCGGGCATGGTCGCCTATCTGTGGCCAAAGCCCGGGCAGAGCGAGCCGGTGGAGAAGGTGTCCTATGTCCGCGGCTTCGCTCCCTGGGGCTGGATCATCGGCTCAGGCGTCTACATCGACGATCTGAACGCCGAGTTGCGGCGCAAGGCGGTGCTGTTCGCCATCGGCACGCTGCTGCTCGGCGCGGCCGTGTTCTCGACCGGCTTTCTTTTGTCCCGCAGGATCGCCCGGCCGCTGGCGGCGATGACGGGCGTGATGGCCGAGCTGGCGCGCGGGCGGCTGGATACCCCGGTGCCGTTCACCGAGCGCGCCGACGAGCTGGGTGAGATGGCGCAGGCCGTGCGCGTGTTCAAGGACGGGCTCGTGCGCGCCGATGCGCTGGCGGGCGCAGAGCGGGCGGAGGCCGAGCGGCAGCTTGCCCGGGCATCGGCGGTGGCGGAGCTGGTGGCGGAATTTGACCAGGCCGCCGGGCGCGCGCTCGACGCGGTGACCGCGGCGTCAGCCTCCATGGCGGAGGCGGCGCGGGCCATGAAGGGCACGGCCGACTTCACCAGCCAGACCTCCACCACCGTCGCGGCCGCGGCGGAGGAAGCGACCGCCAATGTGCAGACAGTGGCTTCGGCGGCCGAGGAGCTGGCTGCCTCGGTCGGCGAGATCGAGCGTCAGGTAGGCCATTCGGCCGCCATAGCCGGCAAGGCGGTGGCCGATGCCGCGGCCGCGCGCGGATCCGTCGACCGGCTCTCCGGGGCGGCGCTGCGGATCGACGAGGTGGTGAAGCTGATCGGCGACATCGCGGCCCAGACCAACCTCCTGGCGCTGAATGCCACGATCGAGGCGGCGCGCGCCGGGGATGCCGGCAGGGGCTTCGCGGTGGTGGCTTCGGAAGTGAAGACGCTGTCGAGCCAGACCGCCCGGGCAACCGAGGAGATCGTTCAGCAGATCGGGGCGATCCGCCAGGAGGTGGCGGCCGTGGTGGCAGCGATCGGCCAGATCGGCGGCACCATCGAGACCATGAGCAGCGTGACCGCCACCATCGCCAGCACCGTGCAACAGCAGTCGCTGGCCGCGCGCGAAATCGCCGGCAGCGTCGAGCAGGCAGCGGCCGGCACCGGTGATGTCAGCAGCAACATCGTGAAGGTGAAGGATGCGGCAGGCGACACCGGCCGTTCCGCCGACGGGGTGGAACGGGCGGCCGCCGCGGTCGATGCCCAATGCCGGGCGCTGCGCAGCACCGTCGAGCGCTTCCTGGGCGGCATCAAGGCGGCCTGACAGGCTTAGGCGTCACGGCGGCGCCGGGCGCTCCAGATAGCCCTGGCGGCGGCCGGACGGGTCACGCAGGATCACCACCGCCGGCCGGTCCGCCGCGGGCGCCAGCACCGCGCTCCGGCGCCCCT